>ONEN01000100.1 GCA_900316815.1 uncultured Eubacteriales bacterium
CCCGCGCGCGCCGCAGGCGCTTTCTCCGCGCAACTGACGTTTGGCAGCAACTTTACCTCATGCTCCCGCGCTCAAACGCGGCGTTTAACCGATGTTTAGCCAAACCGATTTCTAAATAGCCGCACTGACCGCAGCGGCACGCTGCCGGAGCTCGGAGAGGGTTACGGCGAAGCCTGCGCGCTCATAGGTGAGCCAGTCTGTCGCGGGCGCTCTGCCGAGTACCTGCTCCGCGAGGTACGCCAGAAAATGCGGGTTCTTAATGAGCACGGGTCCTGTGAGGTGGGTGCCGAAGAAGTTCCTGTCGCGCACGCCCTCGTTCTTGTCGCCGTCACAATTGCCCAAGCCCATTGCAACCGAAAAGAGCGGCTTGTCAATGGCCTTGATTTCGCTGCACTTGTTGACAAAGCCGACAAGCGGCTCCTGCAGAAAATCGCAGGTGTAAATGACGTCGCCTGTCACGCGCGTTTTGTTTTGCTCGGTGACGGTGAAGGGATAAAATCCCAGCCCGCGCTCTGTGCTGCCGTTTGCGCCCGTAATGGTTTTGCCGAGCATTTCAAAGGCGTTGCCCGTCATCAGCAGCACCCTGCCGCTGTCGATGTATGCCCTGAGCGCGTCGGCATGGCGGCGCAGGTCTGCCAGCACCACGTTGCGGTTGCGCTCGGTGCCCGAGCCGATAAAGACGAAGTCGTAGTCGGAAAAGCGCACGTCGTCGCCGAGGGTGCGTTTGTCTAAGGCGACCTGCGCGCCGCTTTTTTCGAGTATGCGCTTCATGGCGGATATGTTGGCGTAGTCGCCGTATAAATTCATGATATCATGGTATAAATGCAGAAGCTTCATCCTAATCCTCCTTTACCTTCACCAAAAACTTGCCCTTGTCGGAGAAGCAGGTGATGACATACAAATACTCTTTGCGGCCGTTGTCAAGATAATCCGCTGCCTCGTCAATGCTCTCGAACAGCTTGATTTTTTCATTGGGAATATCGGTATAGGAAAAACGCACCGCGAGGTCGTTCACATATTTGCCCGCGAGGACGATTTGGTGAATGTTGTCGTTGTTGAGCATTTCAAAGTCGATGTCATACAGCCACGACACGTCGCTCGTAAAATACTTGCGGCTCACCGCGTCCACGATAAACAGCACGTCGCAGCCCTCTTTGCAGGCGGAGGCGACGCGGATGGACTGGTCGTAGGAGATGGAATTCTCGTGCTTGGAGGTGAGCATGGTGCCCTTGCGGCTGCCGAGGGTAAAGGTGATGACCCTGCCGTTTTTCAGCACATAGTTGTTCATGTCGGCGGCGATTTTCGCGCCGTCAATGCCCACCACGGAGGCGACGGTGTACGCCGAGAGAATGTTGTAAATATTGTACAGCGACTTGAGCGCGAGGCGGATGGTGTACTTTCCGTCGATGGTCATCTCGCCCCTGTCCAAATCGACAGAGGTAATGGTGTACTGCGTGCCGTGGCGGTGATAGCCGCAGGCGGTGCAGCGGTAGTGGCCGATGTGGTTGTAGTGATGGGTGGTGTAGGTCATGGGCGCCTTGCAGACGGGGCAGTAGGCGCCGTCGTTGTAGACGCTGTTCAGCTCGCGGGTGTCGCTTGAAAGCTCGTCCGCGCCGAACCGGATGACGTCCTTTTTACCCGCGCCGAAGGACGACACCAGCGGGTCGTCGGCGTTCAGAATCAGCTGCGTGCCGTCGGTGATGCTGTCGGTGAGCGCGTCGTACACCCACTCGGGATGGCCGTTGCGCGTCAGCTGGTCGCGGTAGAGGTTGGTGATGACATAGTGGGTGGGCTTGATGTATTTGAAGGTGTAGCGGGCGAAGCGCTCGTCGCTCTCAATCAGCAGAATGTCCGCCTTCACCCTTCCGCCGAGGGTCGCGTTGTCAAGCACCAGGGTGGTCACGCCCTCGATCTGGTTGGAGCCTTCCTTGTTCCACGCCACGGATTTGCCGTTTTGGGTCAGGATGTGGGCGATCATCTCCACGGTGGAGGTCTTGCCGTTGCTGCCCGTGACGGCGATCACATAGCGCGGCAGCTCTACGCGGCTGAGAATGTCGGGACAAAGCCTGAGCGCCACCTGTCCGGGCTTGCTGCTGCCCTTGCCTATCAGCTTACCCGCAAAGCGCAGCAGCTTGCAGATAAGAATGGTAAAAAATTTTTTCATAGATGTTCTCCGTTCCTGCGGTGTTTTCCTGTCGGTCACTCCTATTATAAACACAAACGCCGCATTTTGCAAGTTTTTCGGCGCGTTCCGTTTTGCCTTTTGAGCGGGTTGCCGCGCGGCTGTCAATATATTGTCTTTTTGCCAAAAACAATCTCTCTTTGTGGAACAACATTTGGTAAATGCAAAGATTGACTTTTGTGTTTGGTTTCCTTTACAATAAGGGCGTAGAGAACTATCCATTACTATCTCTGTTTGAAAAGGAGAATGAACCATGTTTTGTGAAAAATGCGGAGCCCTTATTCCTGACGGCGCGTCCTTCTGCGAAAAATGCGGCGCACCCGTTGCGTCACAGCCTGCGCAGCCCGCGTACGACCAGCCGGGCCCCCTTCCCGAGCAGCCGATGAACAACCAGCCGCAGCAGCCGGGCCCCCTTCCCGCACAGCCGATGAACAGTCAGCCCGCACCCGCTCCCGCACAGCCGATGAACAGTCAGCCGCAGCAGCCCGCTCCCGCACAGCCCATGAACAGTCAGCCGCAGCAGCCCTTACCCGTGCAGCCCTATCAGCCCAACCAGCCGCAGCAGCCTGCTGCGCCCAAAAAGCCCCTGGACCCCAAGACAAAGAAGATCATCATGCTGTCGTCCATCGGCGGAGGCGCGCTGCTGGTAATCCTGATTCTTCTGTTCACCGTCATTATTCCCGCCGTTCAAAAGGCGAACGAAATCGACATTTCCCAATACTACATCATCCGCTTCGAGGGCGTGCAGGAGGAGCAGAAGGAAAAGAGCGTGATGGACGGCAAAATCGACGGCAGATTTGTCTGGGATACGGAGAAATTCGCGGCTGATCGGAAGATGCCTGTCGATAAGGCGAAATCTCTGCTCTATAACATCCAGAGCTATATTGACCTCGGTTATTACGCCAACGGAGAGGAAACCTACTCCAACTCCTTTGACGACAAAAGCGAAAGCGATACCTTCAAGGTGACCTTCACCTGGCCGAAGGAGGGCGGCAACGCCTATGAGCGCTTCCTGAGCAATCTTCCCGCCATTGAGCGCTACGAGAGAGAAGCGGGCGTGAAGTTCAAGCACGAGGATAACGCCAGAGAGTACAAGCTCGCCGACGTCCTCAAGGAGCAGAACATCACCGTTAAAAAGCCCCTCAGCGTTTCGCTGCTTACTTATATCAAGGACAACAACCTGATTGTGGAGGACGGCGAGGTAAGCGGCCGCGCTTCCGTTTCCGTCAAGGCGTTTGAAACCACCTTCGGCGACTATACGTTCAGACTGCCCAGCGATTCCACCCACGTTGACGTTATTGACAAGAACAGCAATAAAATCGGCAGCATCGGACTGGATATCAGCCAGAGACACTACCTGAGAAACGGCGATATCATCACCATCGAATACAGCTACGGCGCCAGGTCGTCCATGGAAGAAAAGGGCATTATCCTCGAGGGCGATTCCATCAGCTACACCGTGACCGCTCCCGAGCCTACCACGGTCGCTCCCACTACGTTAGCGCCTGTGACAATGGCTCCTTCCACGGCTCCCTCCACGGCTCCCGAGACGACGGCTCCCGCTACGACGGTTGAACCGACGACAAAGGCTGCCGAGACGACCGCGCCCGAGACGACCGTTGCGGAAACAACCAAATAATCATATTAATTACAAATAACAAAAAACCGGCTCCAAAGCGGAGTCGGTTTTTTATTATACAGGAAGCTTCTCTGTCCCGCCGTTGATGAACGCATTGAAAGATAAACGTTTTCAAAGGCGGGAGGGAGCGCCCACCGGCGCTTTTATGCTTCCATATCCTTTTGTTTCCATCGGTCGATGACCATTTGCAGGTACGGCAGAAGCTGAAAGCCCATGCGCTCGTACAGCCGCTTGGCGCCCTCGTTGTCGTCCTCCACCTCGATGCGCAGACGGGCTATGTCCTTCTGCGCCTTCAGGTACGCAAAGAACGACGTCGCCAGTCCCTTGCCGCGCTGCGCCTCGTCGATGTAGATTTCCTCGATCGTCACCGAAACGCCGCCTGCCTCCTGCGAGAAGGTTCTGGACAGCAGCGCAAAGCCGCAGGGAGCGCCCTCCTGCTCGAAGATGTAGCAGCGGAGGTAATCGGAGGAGCGCATCAGCTCGTTGAAGGTCGCCTCGTAATTTTCGCGCGGCACGGGCGATTCCACCGCGTCGCTGTGGTAGAACAAATCGACATAGTGATAGTACAGCTCCCTGTCGCCGGGAGTCAGCGGACGGAACATCACGCGCCCTCCTTCAAGGCTTCCATCGCCTCGTTCAAATCGGCGCACAGGTGGGAGATCATCGGCTTGATTTCCTCCGTCGGCTGCAAAAAGTCAGGCACCATGACGGTGATCATGCCTGCCGCGTAGGCGGATTTGATGCCGTTGATGCTGTCCTCAAACGCCGCGCAATCCGAGGGCGCAAGCCCCAGCTTCTTGGCGGCGGTGAGGAACACCTCGGGGTGCGGCTTGCCGTTGGTGACGTCCTCGCCGCATACCAGCGCGTCAAAGTAACCGCTCACCTTCGCCAGCCGCAGGTTCAGCTCCGTCGTATGACGGGAGGTGGAGGTGGCAAGCGCGATTCTGACGCCGCTTTCCCTGAGCCAACGCAGAATGTCGTACAGTCCCTTTTTAACGGGGAGCCCCTCGTGCTCGATCCGCTTGACATACATCGATTTGCCCCTGCCCGACAGCTCCCAGTAGGGGAAGTCTTCGCCGTAGGTCGCGCGGTAGAACAGCTCTACCTCTTTTTTGCGTCTGCCGATGGTCTGCTTGAACGTTTCGAGGTCGTAGGGGAGACCCAGCTCGTCCATCATATGCTGCCAGTTTTCATAGACGAGCCGCTCGGTGTCGAACATCAGCCCGTCCATATCAAAAACAGCGCCTTTAATCATCATCTCTCACCTGTCCGTCTGAATGCAATCTCAATGTAACTCTATCTGTAAAAACTCACAGCTCATGGCAGGCAGATGCAGCCTGTTGTTTTCCAGTCTGTTGCCGAAGAACGGCGTCGCCTCGGAGAAGCCCGGAGGCGGTGTGAGGTCGTCGTCCCTGTCCATGAGGTTGAACGCGCAGTAGAGCGCCGTTTTGCTGTCGTGGCGGATATATGCCAGCCGCCTGTCGTGGGCGGTGGCGTTGATAAATTCGCCGTCCCATAATGCGGAGCAGGACGCGCGCAGGCCGCCGAGCTTTTTATGCCATTCCAGCAGCTCCGCGTCCTCTCTGCCCCAGGGGTAGCAGCAGCGGTTGAACGGGTCGCGGTAGCCCTCCATGCCCGCCTCGTCGCCATAGTAGACGCAGGGGAAGCCCGGCAGGGTGTACTGCATGGCGGAGGCGATTTTCATCAGCTTTACGCCGCGCTCGCGCTGCTCGGGGCTGAGGCGCTGGTGCGCCTGCCAGCCTCTGTCGCGGCCGTTGAGCGGCTCGCCTGCCAGCATGGTGAGGGCGCGCTCGGTGTCGTGGGTGGAGAGGGAGTTCATCAGCACGCGCAGAACGGGACGCGGATAGTTCTCGATCACGCTCATGATCGCCGCCATGGTGTAGCGGGCGTCCTGTCCGCGGCAGAAGTCGATGATGGCGCCGCGGAACACATAGTTCATCACGGTGTCCAGCTGCTCGCCCAGGAGGAACCTGCGGCGCGCGCCGTAGCTCTCCTTGTTGCTCGCATCCTCCCAGACCTCGCCGACGATGAGCGCCTCGGGATTTTCTTCCTTGACGCTGCGGCGGAGGTTTTCCATAAACTCGTCGGGCAGCTCGTCGGCGACGTCCAGACGCCAGCCGGAATTGCCCAGGCGCTTAAAGGCGGGGTCGGTTTCGTTGACCTCGGGCAGGGTGTAGAAGCCCCACCAGCTGTGGTAGTTGTCAGGCCATTCGTGGAACTTGTACCAGCTGTAATACGGCGAGTTTTTGTCGCGGTAGGCGCCGCCGTCGCCGTAGCGGCCGGAGCGGTTGAAGTAGACGCTGTCGGCGCCGGTGTGAGAAAATACGCCATCGTTGATGACATGGATGCCGCGCGCCTTCGCCTGCGCGCACAGCTCGCGGAAGTCGTCCTCGGTGCCGAGGATGGGGTCGATATGGGCGTAGTCGCCCGTGTCGTAGCGATGGTTGGAGTACGCCTCGCCGATGGGGTTGAGATAGATGCAGCTCACTCCCAGCTTGTGTAGGTAGTCCAGCTTTTGGGTAATACCCTTTAAGTCGCCCATGAAGAAATCGCTGTTGGTGATTTCGCCGTGCTCGTTAGGCTGCCATACGGGCAGCGCGTACCAGTCGGTGTTGCGCTGAAAATCGGTGCGTCTGAGCTTCTTTTCCTCGCCGCTGAAATAAAAGCGGTCGGGGAATATCTGATACATAACGCCGCCCACAGGCCACTGCGGCGTGGTAAAGCCCTTTTTGTAGCAGGTAAGCTGCCAGCTTCTGCCCGGATGTTCCGAGACCTCGCTGACCTTGTAAGGGTCGCTCGGAACGATGTAGCGCGTTCCGTTGGCGGCGTTCATTTTGAACATGTACCAGTACAGCCCGATGCGGGAGGGAGTGAAATCGCACTCCCATATTTCGGTGTCGGCGTCGAATGTGCCGCACCAAATCATCTTGTAGTATTCCCAATTGTAGTCGTAATCGTATTTTACGCAAAGCTCCACCGTCTTTGAATGTTCTTCGCGCGGTGCCAGAACGCGCAGGTGAACGGTCGTGTCCTGTTCCACGGCGCCAAACGGCGTGCGGTAGTAGCTTCTTTGTGAGTCAAAAGGAATTGGCATCACAGTCACCCCTCAAGTAGACATATTCAAACTATTATAGCACATTTTGTCCGCTTTTGCAAGGCAGTATTTGATGAGCTCACGGAAATCACTTTTGACAACGGAATGGCTTATACAATGCCGCAAAGCGGCAATTCATGTGCCTTGGGCACAATTCATTACGCAGTAAATTCCTATTGCACAGCAACAATTCATTCCTGTGTCGACGCCGGAAAATCCTTTCATCGTTTTCGATAACAAAAACCTTTGATTCAGGAATGAATAGCCCGCCTGTCGCGGAAGCCAATCCGCGCAAGCGACGTTTAGCAAAAACTTAACCGTCATGCACGCGCTATAGGGTGGCGTTTGCAGAAGGCGTTGTAAAATGCACTCTATCCAAAGCCGCACCGGCTCCCGCGACACGCGGGCGAGTTAGCGGCCGGTCGCGGTCAGCATGGTGAAGGGGGTCATAAAGATAATGCGCAGGTCGCCGAGCGCCGTGCGGTTCTCTATGTAGTTGAGGTCCATTTCTACCCATGTTTCAAAGGAGATGTCGTTGCGGTTGTGTGCGATCTGCCAGTCGCAGGTGATGCCCGGCGTGACGATCAGGCGCAGCTTGTGGTAGTCGGAATACTCGCTTACCTCGCAGGGCAGCGGCGGATGCGGCCCCACCAGACTCATGTTGCCCAGAAACACGTTGAACAGCTGCGGCAGCTCGTCAAGCGAGGTCTTGCGCAGAATCTTGCCCAGCCGCGTTATGCGGGGGTTGTCCTTGATTTTAAATACGGGTCCGTCCATTTCGTTGTCCCCCATCAGCTCCTCGCGGCGCTTGTCGGCGTCCGTATACATGGTGCGGAACTTGAACATCTCAAACTCCTTGCCGTGCCTGCCGATGCGCACCTGCTTGTAGAGAGGGCTGCCGTGGGGGTCGTCAATGAATATGATCAGCGCCACCAGCAGCATGGGCACAAACAGTATGACCAGCAGAATGGCGGTGACGATAACATCAAAGGTTCGTTTCTTTCTCCAGTATTTGCGGAAATTTTTGCGCAGCAGCGTTTGCAGGCGCTGTTCCGTCTTTTTGTCAATTTTACCATACTCTAAATACGGCATATTCCGATATCCCCTTATTCCCTGATTTCCCTTGTTGATTTACCGGTTGTTCAAGCCCGAAACCCGCATCACCGCGCCGTACATGCCGCGCTTGAGCAGCGAGAGCTTGATTTTGTCGTTGCGGCTCAGTATGCGGCTGAGCGGTACGGTTCTGACCGCCGTTTTCAGCCGCGGGTCGCGCATGATGTTTTTCAGCCACGCGGTGCGCTCCTTCATGGGCATGGGGCTGAGGCTGATGTTCTTGATGCTGAGCTGCAGGTCCCGCACATAGCAGTAGCACAGCGTTTCAAAGTGCATGGGGCTGTCGTACAGTCCCCACTCCCTGACCACCGACTCGATGGTCTCGGACAGGAAGAAATTCTCCTCCACGCGCTCGGGATGGAAGGAGCCGATGGCGGAGCCGCCGCGCCCCAGGGTGTAGATATACAGCGGCGTGTCCGTCAGCGTGACGGTGCGCGGATTGTAGCGGAACCACCGCGCGTAGAAGATGCCGTCCTCCACCAGCTTCTTTTGGTTGAAGCGGACGCGGTGCGCCTCGATGACGCTGCGGCGCACTGCCTTTGACCAGGCATAGTAGAGCGTTGCCAGTTGGTCAAAATGCGTCTTGAACGGCTCGTCGGAATAGGTGCCCAGCAGGGGCGGCGTAATCAGACGGCGGTTGATTTCAGCGCCGTCCCTGTCTACATATTTTTCGTAATAGCCGAAGTATATGACGTCGGCGTCCGTCCTTTGCGCGGCTTCGGAAACCTTTTCCACGAAGTCGGTCGTTATCTCGTCGTCGGGGTCGTAGAAGTGGACATAGTCGCCGCACGCAGCGTCCAGTCCCGCGTTGCGCGCCAAACCGATGCCGCCGTTTGCCTGATGGACAGCGTGAAAGCGCGCGTCCTCCGCGGCGGCCTTGTCGCAGAGCGCTCCGCAGCCGTCGGGCGAGCCGTCGTCCACCAGAATAGCCTCCCAGTCGGGCGAGGTCTGATTTTTCAGCGACTCGATCGCGCGGGGAAGGTAGGCTTCTACTTTATAGATGGGAAGGATAAACGTAATTTTCGGCATAGTGAACCCTCCTCAGGCTTTGCGCTGCGCCCATGCCAGGTACTTCGCTGTGATTTTGGCAGTTTCCGCGTTGATGTCGTAGCCCGCGGCGTGCACAGGCTCTATAGCAGCCGCACGGTCGGTGACGGCGCCGTCGCAGGCGGCTATCCGATTTGCCCACGCTTCATCCGATTCCCGCAGCGGCAGCCGCGACGACTGCGGAAGGATGACCACCTCGTCGGTGGTTTCCTCCGAAAAGACGCAGGGGAGTCCCGATGCCTGCGCTTCCACGCCGACAACGGGTAGTCCCTCGAACAGCGACGGCAGGACAAACACATCCATCGCCATGCAGAGCTGCGGAATATCGCTGCGCACGCCGAGGAAGCGGACCTTGTCGGCGACGCCCAGCGCAAGGGCTTTCTGGCGCGTCGGCTCCTCCAGCTCGCCCTCGCCCGCGAGAAGCAGCACGGCGTTCGGCTTTTCTCTGAGCAGCGCGGCGAAGATGTCAAGCAGGCGCTTGTGGTTCTTTTGCAGATTGAAGCGACCGACGTGCCCCACCGCGAATTTGCCGTCCAGCTGCAGCTCGCGGCGCATACGGGCGCGCGTTTCCTCCGAGAAGGCGAACCGCGCGGGGTCGATGGCGTTGTGCATGATGACGCCTTTTTCCGCCCAGCGCTTTTTGCCGAAGTAGTAAATGCCCGCGTCGCGGCCGCAGCCGAAGTACTCGGTGGCAGTGTGCGGAATGAACTGCTTGCAAAAGACCTTGAGCGGCCATTTGTAATCGTGTATGATCCTTGTATTGTGCGCGTGCGCTATCCTCACGGGCATACCCGCGCTTTTGGCGCCCTTGAGGGCGTATTCCATCATGCCCTCGTTGTGTGCGTGCAGGATTTTGATGTCGGGGTGCGCCCGGAGCAGCTCCTTCATAAACCGCATATACGCGGGGAATTTCCAGGGCGCAAGGCCGGGGCTGACGTAGATATTGCCGCCCAGCGAGCGGATTTCGTCGTCATAGTCGCCCGGCTTCGGCTTGTTGACAAGAAAGTCGAATTGGATTTGGCTGCGGTCGATGCGGCGGTAGTAGTTCATCAGCATGGTTTCAATGCCCGCACGATCCATGTTGCTGACGGAATGCAGAATGCGTATCATTTTTTCCCTCCGTCCCGTGCCAGCCGCTCGTTGACCAGCTGGCTGAAATCGCTCCGCGAGGGAGGACTCCATTTTGCTTTTTCTTCTTTAATTTCACTGAATTTCGATTTGCGGTAAATGCCGTACGCCAGCGGTATCATGCGCAGCGCCATCATGCACCAGAAATAAAAGGCGGTGTTGTCGGTGAGATAGGTGGTGGACATGAGCGTGAGTACGGAGATATAGAGCACGGCGGTGTCGGCGTCAAAGAACTTCTTGATCAGCAGCGGAAACGCGATATACTGCGCGCCCGACCAGATGAGAAGCCCCGGGGCGCCGAACTCGATGAACACCTTCAGAACGTCGTTGTGCAGCGGGTACGCCTGGTCGATCAGCTTTGCCTCGTAGAGCTGCGCCACGATCACCGCGTCCACGGTGCCGAAGCCCGAGCCCATGTAGAGGGGAGAGAAGGTGTAGTAGCGCTTGGCAAGCTCCCAGATATAGTCGCGTCCCATCATGTTGATGCCGAGCATACGGGCGGCATACTGCAGCCCCCTGTTGTACACGAAGCAGAGGAACACCACATAGAACACCGTCCAGAAGATGCCGATGCCCAGCACATGGCGCATGGGATTTTTGCGCCTGCGCACGAACCACGCCAGCAGCGCCGCGAGCGGAATGCACGGGATGAGCAGCCGCTTGAAGCCCGTCAGCAGAAAAATGACGGAGCAGATGATCTGGAGGCGGTTCATGCGCTTTTGCGCGGCGGTTTCACGCGGCGCGAACACCAGATAGTACACCAAAAACATGCCGTAGAGGAAGGTGACCTCGTGAATTTCGAGCGCGAGCGCGTAGCCCTCGCCGTTGCCGAAGCTCGTTACCAGGTGAATCAGGCTTTCCGCGCACGCGAAGGGGCTGCCGTAGTGCGGCATTTCCATCAGGGCGATGGCGCCGTTGGCGAGGTAGATGCCGATGGCGAAGAAGTCCACGGTGCGGTGCCCGAAGAGATATACCGCAGCGATGGCGACCAGCACCGCGATGGTCTGGAACAGCATTTTCTCCACGCCGCGCGTGATGGCGCTGTTGTCCGAGAAGTTGATGACCCAGAGCACCGCCGACCACAGGCACAGCACGCCCCAGTAGAGAAGGTACATGACCGACACGGGGCCGATGGTGCGGAAGCGGCCGAGGTTGCCGCGCAGAATCAGCACGAAGAACGCCATCACCAGCACCAGCATGGTGATCGCCTTGGGCAGTCCGCCGAAGCGCACGTTGAGCGCTTTGTCCTCGCCGAGGCAGGCGACCGTGATAATGAGCACAAACAGCACCGCCATCCACCGCGGATAGGCAAAGGAGGGCGCCTGTCCGCGGGAGAGGCTTTCTTTGACGCGCGCGTTTTTCTTTACGGAGCGGTGACCGTAGTTTTTCTTTTTGAGGATTTTGGACACGTCCTGCAAGTGGAAGCTCCTTTCACGGTTATGGCGGCTGCGGTTGTGTTATATCTTCTTCATGGCGGCGCGCAGAATACCGCGCACCTCGTAGTTGCCTTCGTCGGAGGTGATGGCGTAGACCGCCTTGTACTCCATTTTATAGTCGGGGTTGATGTTGTTGTATTCCTCCACCTGCTTGCCGAACACCTCGATGATCGTGTCGGCGCGCTTGGCGTTGCACTGCGGCGTAAAGAGCACAAAGCGTCCCGCGCCGTTGTAGCCGATAAAGCAGTTTTCGTCGCCCATGGCGTTGACCAGTCCCGCGAAGTCCTTGAGTATCTTGTCTGCCACCTTGTAGCCGTATTTCTTCGTGTGGTCAAACAGGGAGGAATAAAGCAGATAGATGCAGGCGTAGTTGTCGGGGAGGATCTCCTTGGAGAGGTTCTCGATGAAGATGTCGATCTGCTCGCGGTTGGCAAGACCCGTTTTCTTGTCGGTGTAGAGCATGTATTTGGCGAAGTCGCCCGCTCTGCCGAAGATGATTGCGAGAACGATGCCCGCAACCAGGAAGAACGCGAAGGCGATGGCGACGTACATCTTGGTGTTGATGGACTGGCTCACCGTGACGGAAGAGGGCCGCGGCACCATCCAGCTGCTGGACTGCCGGAAACTGTTCCTGAAGAATCTCCGGAAGCCGGTCAGGAGGAAATGCCTGAATTCAATCCGGAAGAGATGCCTCCGCATGGA
>ONEN01000102.1 GCA_900316815.1 uncultured Eubacteriales bacterium
GGAGTTGCCTGCATCATAAAGGACGGAAAAACGGCTGCAGTTTCCGCAACAGGCATCGCCGATCCGCAGACGGGGGCGCCCGTCAACACCAAGTCGCGGTTCTGCGTCGGGTCGCTGTCAAAGCAGTTCACGGCAGCGGCGGTTATGCTGCTGCAGGAGCGCAACGCTCTTAGTGTGGATGACAAACTGGGAAAATACTTTCCCGAATGTCCTTACGGCAACCGGGTAACGCTGCGACAAATGATGAAAATGCGCTCGGGCATTGCTGAGTTTTACGAGGAAATATACGACGATTATAATATCAACGAGCTGCCTGTCGGTGAGCTTCGCTATACGCTTACCAACAACGGCAGCAAAGAGGACAACCGAGACATTTTGCAGCGATGGTTGTTTTCGCAGCCGTTGAGATACACGCCCGGCAGCAAATGCGTTTACTGTAATTCAAATTACTTCCTTCTGGCGCGTCTGGTTGAAAAGGTTTCGGGCGTGCCTTATGAGACGTTCATCGAGCAAAATATCCTTTTGCCGCTGGAAATGAACGACACGGTTTTTATTGATGACGGGATCGGCGATCTGAGGCTGGCAAAAAACACGCACCCTGCCAAAACGGTGTTTGTTGGCATTACCATGGGATTGGGCGATTTGATAACAACTGTCGGCGACATGCAAAAATGGATGACGTCATTTTTCGGAAACCGCCTTTTGTCGGCGGCAAGCATTCGTGCTATGACCTATTCCGACAGCTACTCCGGCTACGGTTATGGCGTTGTGCCTCTTGGCAGCGGCAAATGGTGTCATTACGGCATTTTTACCTCCTATGCCGCCTTTGACTACGTTGCGCCCCAACAACAATACGCTGTGTTTGCTGTAACGAACAATCAGTCTGCCCTCAACGGGGAGGTTAACAGCATGTGCTTCGAGCTGGCAGCGTGACGCTGCCGGCAATGCGGCTTTGGAGAAGTCGATTTGGCAAAACGTCGGACAAACGCCGCGTTATAGCGCGGCAGGGTGCCCCTGCGGTCAATGCCGATAGCGCGGAGAAAGCGCCCTCGGCGCGCGCGAATTGATTGTCGCGACACGCGACCGACCTTGTTTTTTTCAACATTGTGTGTTATAATAGTGACTATGCCAAAAAATGAATAATAACGAATGGGAGGACACATCATGAAGAAATTGATGTTAGGCAACGAGGCGATTGCCAGAGGTCTTTATGAAGCGGGCGTAACGCTTGTTTCCAGCTACCCCGGCACCCCCTCTACGGAAATTACCGAGTTTGCCGCCAAGTACGATGAAATTTACTGCGAATGGGCGCCCAACGAAAAGGTTGCCACCGAGGTCGCGTTCGGCGCGTCTCTGCGCGGCGCGCGCAGCGCCTGCGCCATGAAGCATGTCGGTCTGAACGTCGCCGCCGACCCGCTGTTTACCCTGTCCTATACGGGCGTCAACGGCGGTATGGTCATCTTTGTCGCCGACGACCCCGCCATGCACTCCTCGCAGAACGAGCAGGATTCGCGCCACTACGCGATTGCCGCCAAGGTTCCCATGCTGGAGCCTGCCGATTCCGCCGAGGCAAAGGACTTTGTCAAGGCTGCCTATGCCATTTCGGAGGAGTTCGACACCCCCGTTATCATCAGAATGTGCACCCGTATCGCGCATTCTCAGGGCGCGGTGGAGCTGTGCGACAGAGAGGAGCACACCCTGCCCCCTTATGAGAAGAATCCGCAGAAATATATTATGGCGCCCGCCAACGCCATCCGCCGTCATCCCTTTGTGGAGGAGCGCACCAAAAAGCTTTCGGAGTACGGCGAGACCTCGCTTCTCAACCGCGTGGAATACGGCGGCACCGAAAAGGGCATTATCTGCTCGGGCACCTGCTACCAGTATGTAAAGGAAGTGTTCGGCGACAGCGTTTCCGTGCTCAAGCTCGGACTCGTCAATCCGCTTCCCGTTGCCATCATCAAAGACTTCGCCGCCAAGGTGGACAAGCTCTATGTCATTGAGGAGCTGGACGGCATTATCGAGGGACACCTCAACGCCCTCAAAATTCCCTGCACCGGCAAGGAGCTGTTTACGCCCATCGGCGAGTATAACCAGACCACCATCCGCGAGGCGTTCGGCATGGAGCAGCCCGCCAGCGTTTCCGCCGATACCCCCGTTCCCGTGCGTCCGCCCGTTATGTGCGCGGGCTGTCCGCACCGCGGCTTGTTCTATACGCTCAGCAAGCATAAAATCACCTGCCTCGGCGACATCGGCTGCTATACCCTCGGCTCCGCCGCGCCCCTGTTCGCGCTTGATTCCACCCTTTGCATGGGCGCGTCCGTTTCGGGTCTGCACGGCTTTAACAAGGCAGGCGGCAAGGACTCCGAGAATAAAACCGTCTGCGTTATCGGCGACTCCACCTTCATGCACTCGGGCGTGACAGGTCTGATCAATATCGCCTACAACGCTTCCAATTCCACCGTCATCATCCTCGACAATTCCATCACGGGCATGACGGGTCACCAGCAGAACCCCACCACGGGCTATAACATCAAGGGCGACCCCGCGCTCGCCGTCAATCTGGAGGCGCTGTGTAAATCCATCGGCATTGAGCGCGTGCGCGTCGTTGACCCCTACAACCTCAAGGAGTGCGAGGAAGTGATTCTCGAGGAGCTGAGCGTGGACGCTCCCGGCGTAATCATCTCGCGCCGTCCCTGTATGCTGCTTAAGTATGTCAAGGCAAAGCCGCCCGTCAAGGTCAACGAGGACAAGTGCGTGGGCTGCCGTCAGTGCATGAAGCTCGGCTGTCCCGCCATCAGCATGAAGAATAAAAAAGCGCACATCGACTTTACCCAGTGCGTGGGCTGCGACGTCTGCACCCAGCTGTGCAGGCTGAACGCGATTGAAAAGGGGGAGAGATAAAATGGAAACAAGGAATGTAATGATCGTCGGCGTCGGCGGTCAGGGAAGTCTCCTCGCCAGCAAGCTGCTCGGCAAGCTGCTCACGCAGGAGGGCTTTGACGTAAAGGTATCCGAGGTTCACGGCATGAGCCAGCGCGGCGGCTCCGTTGTCACCTATGTCCGCTTCGGCGACAAGGTCTATTCGCCCGTTATCGCCAGGGGCGAGGCGGATTTTATCGTTTCGTTCGAGAAGATAGAGGCGGCGCGCTATGCCGATATTCTCAAAAAGGACGGCAAGATCATCGTCAATTCGCAGATGATCGACCCCATGCCCGTTATTACGGGCGCGGCGCAGTATCCCGAGGGCGTGCTCGACGAGCTGAAGGGCAAGGGCGTGTTTGTCGATGAAATCGACGCGCTGTCGCTCGCACAGCAGGCAGGCAACGCCAAGAGCGTGAACATCGTGCTCATGGGCAGACTCGCCAAATATTTCGACATCGCCTACGATAAGTGGGTGGAGGCAATCAAGGTCTCCGTCAAGCCGCAGTTTGTAGAGGTCAACCTCAAAGCGTTCGACCTGGGCTATAACTATTGATCATACTATTGACAGATAAAAAGCTTTCTGTTTTATTAAAAGGCGGCGCATACTAAATTTTCCAATTACAGCGGGCATCTGCTGCGCTGTTCTGTCATATGAAGGCACTTGGGTGTATTTTAATCAGAAGGAGTGATAAAGGTGGGAAGATATTTCCAACCGGAAATCGAAACAGCATCCCGTGAGGAGATACTGGCAATTCAAAATGAAAAAATCGTAAAGCAGGTCAGGCACGTTTATGAGAACGTGAAGTATTACCGCGACCTGATGGACGAAAAAGGCGTAAAGCCCGAGGATATCAAGGGTGTGGAGGATATTCACAAGCTGCCCTTCCTCTCCAAGGCGGATTTACGCGAGGCGTATCCCTACGGACTGCTCGGCACAGACCTCAAAAACTGCGTCAGAATCCATTCTACCTCCGGCACAACGGGCAAGCGTGTTGTGGCGTTCTACACACAGCATGACATCGACCTTTGGGAAGAGTGCTGCGCCAGAGCTATCGTAGCGGCAGGCGGCACCGAAGAGGACGTTTGTCAGGTATGCTACGGCTACGGTCTGTTTACGGGCGGCTCCGGCTTGCACGGCGGCTCCCACAAGGTAGGCTGTCTGACCCTGCCCATGTCGTCGGGCAACACCGACAGACAGATTCAGTTTATGATGGATCTCGGCTCCACCATACTCTGCTGCACCCCCTCCTACGCTGCCTACATCGGCGAGACCCTCGCCGAAAAAGGCTACAAGCCCGGGGATAACAAGCTCAAGGCGGGCATCTTCGGCGCAGAGCCCTGGACAGAGGAAATGCGTCACAGCATCGAAAAGAGCCTCGGCATCAAGGCGTATGACATCTACGGCCTGACCGAGACCAGCGGCCCCGGCGTTTCGTTCGAGTGCGAGGCGCAGACGGGTATGCACATCAACGAGGATCACTTCTATGCCGAGATCATCGACCCCGACACCTGCGAGGTGCTGCCCGAGGGCAGCAAGGGCGAGCTGGTGTTCACCTCTCTGGACAAAGAGGGCTTCCCGCTGCTCCGCTACCGCACCCGCGACATCTGCGTGCTCACCCGCGAGAAATGCCCCTGCGGCAGAACGCATGTTAAGATGACCAAGCCGATGGGCAGAAGCGACGACATGATGATCATCCGCGGCGTCAATGTATTCCCGAGCCAGATTGAGGCGGTGCTGCTCAAGGAGGGCTACACCCCGAACTATCAGATCGAGGTTGACCGCATCAACAACTCCGACACCTTTGAAATCAAGGTGGAGATGGCGCCCGAGCAGTTCTCGGACATTGTTTCCATCAACCAGGCAAAGGAGAAGAAGCTGGCGCAGGCGATGCGCACCATGCTGGGCATCGGACCCAAGGTGCGTCTGGTGCCGCCCAAGACGATTGCCCGCAGCGAGGGCAAGGCAGTGCGCGTGATAGACCACCGCAAGCTGCACGATTGATGGGGGAGGAAGAAACGCTATGGCAATTCAGCAGATTTCCGTATTCGTAGAAAACAAGCAGGGCAAGCTGGTGCAAACCGTTCAGCTGCTCGCCGCCAATAATATCAACATCCGCGCCATGAGCATTGCCGACACCAAGGATTTCGGCATTCTGCGCATGATCACCTCCGACAACGCCAAGACCAAAGAGGTGCTCAGCAACGATACCGTTGTCAACACCGCCGAGGTCATCGCCGTCAAGATGGCGGACCGCCCGGGCGCGCTCTACAAGGTCGTTGACATTCTGTCGAAGGCGGGCGTCAACATTGAGTATATGTATGCCTTCACGGCGTCCGACGCGCTGGGAGCCTATGTGGTGTTCCGCGTAGACGACGTGGCGCAGGCGCAGAAGCTGATGGACGACAACGGCCTGCAGTCGCTCAACGACGAGGATATTCAGAATTTATAAGTCAGATTCAAAAAAAGAAGCAGGGGCGCCGCAGCGCGCCCCTGTGTTTTTTAGAGAATCACTACTGTTTATCGGAGGATAATAGTAATATTTTATTCACTTCCGCTAAAAATAAATTACCGTCAAAAAAAGGCTTGCAATTTATGAGGAAATGTGGTAAGATATATCCTGCGGTTGAAAACAACCGCATATGCGCCGGTAGCTCAGCTGGATAGAGTGTCTGACTACGAATCAGAAGGTCGGGAGTTCGAGTCTCTTCCGGCGCGCCAAAGAAAAATCCTGTCACGAAAGTGGCGGGATTTTTCTTTGTATTATTCATTTTTAAGTCTTAAGTTTTAAATCTTCAGTTCATCAACGACAGGATTTTTTAATGAATACTGAAAACTGAAAAACCGTATAATAATGGCAAAACATAAAAATGCTTGACCGGAATAAACTTATGGATATTAATGATAAATTGATAGCTGATCATAAGATATTTGCCTTCCTTTTTATGGATGCCAACTGGAATCCGCATTCACCAGAAGACTATAACCGTGACGGAGGCCGGTCCCTTTTTACAGAACTTTATATGCTGTACCATGACCGTGGAAGAAAATTGCTGCCGTTGTTTTGTGATAACGAAGCAACGAAACATAGCGATGAAACTGAAAAAATGCGTCATATATTTGACCACGCCCCTACTCCGAAAAACCTAGAAGAAGCCTTTCGCGTTATAAAATCAATTTTTAAAGACCAATTTGATTCTTATAATCAGTTTGACCTTAACGTTACCAAAGATGACTGGAAAACGCTGATGAATAAATTCATTGCGGATAGTAACATTTTTTTTGATCGTCTTGATAGTATGGCAAACTGTTATATTCCTGTACAAGATATCCAGACAAAATTTTCTCAAGGAATGGAACAATCCATGAGACTGGTCCTTGAAAATTACATACAATTTGCGTTAAGAAGAGAAAACGTCAGTTGTTATGAATATTGCGACAAAAAAAAGGCTATAGATTATATAAAAAATAATACTGATGATGTTCAGAAAAAGATTTTCGATAAAT
>ONEN01000145.1 GCA_900316815.1 uncultured Eubacteriales bacterium
CATTCGGCTCCACAAGCTGATAATCGGCTATTGCCCTTGTGAAGCGGTGACAGAGCTTTTCCTTGAAGCGGCGGCGCTTGGTGAGCGATTGCTCAATGGGAAGTCTGCGCGCCTCGTTTTCGTTCATTCCGTTCATTTCGTTCATTCCGTTCATATCCGATCCGTCCCCAAACTATGCCGATCCCGCAGTCGCCGTTGCGGCGGCGCTGTTGGAGCTGATGGGATGCGCGTCGAAATTGACGTCGACGATATAGCCGTCCGCGATGACAGGATTGGCGCCGAGCAGAATCTCTTCAGGTCCGAATCCGCAGGCGACAGCCTCGCCGTTTACCAGCTTGTAGACGCCGCTGAGACGGCGGTTGGCGGAATTGGTGTCGATTGTATAGAAGTAAATATCCTCGGGATGGTCGATGTCATAGGTAAAGCTGCCCGCCGAGGGAAGCGCCAGCTGCTGGAGCTTGCCGCTTTCTCTGTCAAAGGCGTAGTACAGCGCGCGCGCGTTATCGTAGAGCACCGTCTGCCCCGTGGTGGGTGACGCCAGCATCAGCAGGGCGACATTTTTGATTTCGGGCGACTTTTTCAGCTTGCCGTCCTCCACGGTGTACAGATAATGATTGGAATACCGGCTGTTGGTGCTGTCCGTCTCGTGTGAGTCAAGGCACGGATTGCCGACGCCGTTGATGTAGCCGTGCGGCGATACATGGCAGTTGGCGAGCACCTCCTTAAATTCCTCCGTATTGAAGTTGAATTCATACGCGGACGCCTCCTGCACCGCCGCTGTCGCCGCGTCGGAGACGCTGTCGGACTGCGTGCAGTACATGACGCTGCCGGTGATGATTACCTTGGCAGGGTCAAAGCGGATGTCGTCAAACTGAGAAAAATCCTTTGTATCCAGGCGGTACTTGGAAAAAAGGAAGCTCCGGGGCTTATCCGCGGATGAGGTGACGTAATACAGGCATTTATTCGTGAAGTGGAGCAATCTGACATTGCCCTCCACCTCAAACAGCGTTTTCTCCTCCGAACCGTCGAGCTTGGCGGAGCAGACGCGGCGCTGCTTGCCCGTGTCGGTCACATAGTAGACGACTGTGCCGTCCGACAGGAGCTGACCGTCATTTTTCGCGTCGGAGAACTTAGTATTGTTGTCCGTGATTTTATCGCGGAAACGGATGCCGTCGCCGTTGGTAAAGATATATTTGCCGCCCGCCTCGATAAACCTGTCTCCCGACACGAACACGCTGTTGGAAACAACCAGCGACGATGCCTCGTCGTCCGTGGCGGCGAGCTGCTCGGGCGAGCGGTTGCCGCTGCTGGGAACCAGCACAAACTCATCCTTCTCACGGTCAAAGGTAAAGGAAACCGCGTCGTAGGACATTTTGTCGCGGAGAAGCGCCTTGACGTTGCCCAGATCATACAGCGCAGTATCCTTGCTGACGCCCTTTTCGAGCGCCGAAATACTCAGCGCCGCCATGGTCACGCCGTCCTCGGTATTGGTGGGACCGACGCGCAGCTCTCTGATTTTGGAAGAAATGTCGTTGTTCTTCGCGGTTTTCACCTTCAGCGTGAAGCTGCCGCCGTCATATATGACTACGGTGTGCTCCCTGTCCACCTTCCACTTGCGGGCGTCCAGGTGAAGGGTGGTGTTCTCGTCCCCGTCGAGGAGACGGTTCACCGCGCCCGTGAAGGCGTCACAGTTGCAGTCAAATGTCCCCAGCTGCGGACGGCTGTCGCGGTACATAAAATACACGATCGCGCCGCCGAAGCCGAGCAGAACGACCAGGAAGATGATCAGCAGCGCGGCGTTGCCGCCCGCGCCCTTCTTCCTTTTGACCTTCGCACCGCAGTTGGGACATTTTTTATCGGAAGCGGTTACCGTGCCTCCGCATTTGTGGCATACTGCCATGGAATCACCTCATGTAGATTCAGGCAGGAAACATACTGCCCCCTGCCTGATGATAAAACTATTCTGTTATATACTCTGTACCTGAACGGATTCACCGTCGGAGGTAACGTGAATGGCGGAGAGACTGCCCGTCTGCGACTGAATCATCGCCTCGGCAATCTTTTCCTCCACCTCGCGGCGGATGGTATTGCGCAGGTCGCGCGCACCGCTCTTGCCGTTGCAGGATTTCTTCGCCAGATAGACGCACGCCGCGTCGTCAAAGGTAAACTGAATGTGCTTCTCCTCGAGCGTGGGCACATACTCCTCGAGCATCAGCTTTGCGATGTCGACGAAGTTGGCCTCGGTGAGGGTATTAAAGACGATGATCTCGTCCACACGCGCAATGAATTCAGGGCGCAGGAAGTCCTGCAGCGCCTTCATCACCCTTTCCTTGGACGCTTCCTCGGCGGTTTTGCCGAAGCCGAGAGCGGAATCTCTGCCCGCGGAACCCGCGTTGGAGGTCATGACGATAACGGTGTTCTCAAAGTTGACCGATCTGCCGTGGGCGTCGGTCACCTTGCCCTCGTCCAGAATCTGGAGCAGGATGTTGAGCACGTCGGGGTGCGCCTTCTCGATTTCGTCAAAGAGCAGCACCGAATAGGGACGGCGGCGCACCTTCTCGGTGACCTGTCCCGCCTCGTCGTAGCCCACATAGCCGGGCGGTGAGCCGATGATCTTGGAGACCGAATGCTTCTCCATGAACTCGGACATATCAAGACGGATCAACGTTTCGGGCGTGTCAAAGAGCTGCTGGCTGAGCACCTTAACCAGCTCGGTTTTGCCGACGCCTGTGGGTCCCACAAAGATGAAGGACGCGGGACGGCGGCGCGGCGAAATCTGGCAGCGGCTGCGCTTGATAGCGGACGCCAATACCTCTACCGCCTCGTCCTGGCCGATGATCTTCTTTTTCATCTCGCCCTCAAGGTCGGCGAGCTTGGCAAGCTCGTTCTCGCGGATGCGCGAAGCGGGTATGCCCGTCCACAGCTCGATCACCTTGGCAATGTCCTCCTCGGTGACCTTCGCAATCAGGCTGTCCTTGTCAATGCCCTTCAGCTCGTTGTCAATGCGCGCGAGGTCGGTGTTGACCTCGGCAAGCGCCTTGTAGTCGATGTCGTCCATACCCGACAGCTCGTCCTTGGTGAGAAGCAGCTCCTCGCGCTCGTCGGTGAGCTTTTCATAGCGCTCCATCTCCTTGTTGCGCAGGGAGGCGCAGGCGCAGCTCTCGTCAAGCAGGTCGATCGCCTTGTCGGGCAGGAAGCGGTCGGTGATGTAGCGCTCGGAGAGCACGACCGTCTTGCGGACGATGTCGTCGTCCACTTCTACCTTATGGTGAGCTTCATAGTAGCTCTTGACGCCCGCGATCACCTCGATTGCCTGCGCGATGGTCGGCTCGCCGACCTTGACGGGCTGGAAGCGGCGCTCGAGAGCGGAGTCCTTTTCGATGTATTTTCTGTATTCGTTGAAGGTGGTGGCGCCGATGACCTGCACCTCGCCGCGCGAGAGCGCGGGCTTGAGGATGTTGGCGGCGTTCATGGTGCCCTCGTTGTCGCCCGTGCCCACGAGGCTGTGTACCTCGTCGATGAACAGGATCACGTTGCCGCTCTCCTTGACCTCGTTCACCAGACCCTTGATACGGCTCTCAAACTGGCCGCGGAACTGGGTGCCCGCTACCAGCGAGGTGAGGTCGAGCAGCTGGATCTCCTTATTCTTGAGCTTCCGGGGCACCTGACCGCGTGCGATGCGCTGCGCCAGTCCCTCGGCGATGGCGGTCTTGCCGACGCCGGGCTCGCCGATGAGGCAGGGATTGTTCTTGGTACGGCGCGAAAGGATCTGAATGACGCGCTCGATCTCGGTATCTCTGCCGATGATATCATCGATCTTGCCCTCTCTTGCCTTGCGGGTCAAGTCCTCGCAATAGAGGCTGATGTGCTTTCTCTTTTTCTCTTTTTTATCCTTTTTGGCGGGACCCTTGTCGGCCGTTTTGCCGTCGGGCGTCTTGCCGCCGAATATATTATTGAAAAACGCGGGAAAACAGACCTCGGTTTTCTTTTCCACGCATATTCTGACAGACGTGGAAAGAATATGCGACAAAGTGGCCTTCCTCGAGGGCGGCAAAATCGCGCTTTGCGGGGACATCGACGAAATCAGGAAAAAACGCTCCGACACAGCCGTCGAGGTGCTTCCGGAAAATCCCGCTGACGCGGCTTTGCTCGCGGAACATTTTGCAGCCGGAGAGCTGCGTGACAAGGGCTTTGTACTCAGAAACGCCTCCGCAAAAGATGCGGAGGATTTGATGAAATTCCTTCTGGAAAAACACATATCCGTGATTCGTTTTGAGAGAAAAGAGCCGGATCTGGAAAATATGTTTATGGAGGTGATCGGAGAATGAGATTTTTATCTGGTTTTTCCACTTTCATTGGCAAGGAATTTCTCGAGCTT
>ONEN01000024.1 GCA_900316815.1 uncultured Eubacteriales bacterium
CTTTTGACAAAGTGCATTTTGCAAAACGTTTAGCTAACGGGGCGCTATAACGCGGCCGAGTGCCTCGGCGGTCAATGCCCCTTTTGACAAAGTGCATTTTGCAAAACGTTTAGCTAACGGGGCGTTATAACGCGGCCGAGTGCCTCGGCGGTCAATGCCCCTTTTGACAAAGTGCATTTTGCAAAACGTTTAGCTAACGGGGCGCTATAACGCGTGCAGGAATGGTTAAGTTGCTGTCAAACGCTGATAGCGCGTTCTGCCCCCTCGTGGCAACGAGCGCGGGAGCATGAGGTTAAGTTGCTGTCAAACGTTAGTTGCGCGGATTGCCCCGTCGTGGCAACGACCGGATTCATCATGCCGCAAAAGCGGCAATTCATGTGCCGCGGGCACTATTCATTACGAAGTAAATTCATGCTGTGTATGCAGCAATTCATTCCTGAATGCAGGCTTTCCGTTATCTCCGGCGTTACTGATATTCATAAGCGTCGGCTACAGGAATCAATTGCCACGGAACGGCTTATATTGATTTCCGCGAGAAATTTGAACCAAGTTATTGTTTTTGTCGAAACAATGTTGTATAATAACTATATATGTACCGCAAAACAGAGACAGGAGACAGATAATGAGCGATCGCAATAGTTTCGACTACTTAAATCTGGATAATTTTGACGAGAGCCTGGACAGCCGCGACTACCGCCGCCGCCGTCCCGAAAGGCGCGGAGGCAGCATGTCCTACAGCGGCAGGCCGTCCTACGACAGACGCCGTTCCGGCGGCAGACGTCCTAACAGCCGCCGCCCGAGCAGCCGCCGCCGACGCAGGCGCAACCGCAGGCGCACCCGCAACCGCATTGTGATCGTGCTGTCGTTCCTGTTGGTTTTTGCGCTGCTCATTACGCTGATCGCGACCATGATCAACGGCTGCGGCAGGCGTTCGCCTTCCGTGACCACCTCCACCGAAACCAAACCGCCGCAGCAGGCTACCGTCGCGGCGACCGCGCCGCCGGCGAGGGCTTCGAAGGAGGACATGCTGTCCATCTCGAATTTCATTGAACCGCAGCCGATAGACGATAACACCGACGGCGAGGAGACAGGCGCGATTTATGTATGGAACCGCAACGGCTTTGAGCTGTTCGGCGGCAGCGAGGACAGCGGCGTTTACTATGCCGATAACGTCAATAAGCTTGCGGCGAAGATCCCGACGGTGAACGTCTACAGCATGATCGTGCCGAACCATACCGAAATGGGTCTGCCCGCGCGGCTGAGAGGCAAGGTCAACTCCAACTCGCAGGCGGCGAACATCAAGAACGCCTATGCCGCAATGAGCTCGGGTATGGTGAAGCCCATCAACGCCTATAACTATCTGTCCGAGCACTGCAACGAATATATCTACTTCAAGTCCGACCACCACTGGACGGGACTGGGCGCTTACTACGCCTATACCGCCTTTGCCGACACGCTCGGTCTGCCCGCGCTTTCGCTTTCGGACTGCACCGAGGCGAAGATACCCGGCTTTACGGGCACGCTGACCGACCTTGCTCCGGGACTGGATACCGACACGGTTTCCTATTGGAAGTTCCCCTACACGGTGACAATGGATATCACCGATTCTTCGGGTACCAAGCAGACCTACGACAGTCCCTACTTTGAGCAGGAGGAGAGCGGCTCCCTCAGCTACGGCGTGTTCATCTACGGCGACAACCCGCTGACGGTCATGCGCTCTTCGTCCGACAAGGCGCAGCAGGGAAAGAAAATCGCCGTCATCAAGGAGAGCTACGGCAACGCCTTTGTGCCGTACCTCACCTATAACTACGAGGAGGTACATGTCATGGATATGCGTACCTTCCGCACCGTGTCCACCGATAATTTTGCCGCTTACTGCGAGAAAAACGGCATTACGGACGTGCTGTTCTTCAACGGCATCATGAGCGCGAACAACCAGGATTTACTTGACAGCACCGCGGCGCTGTTCAACTGAGTAAACAGAGCGAAAACAACATCGAGAGGGGAAAGGGGGCAGCCGTGAATGATTGCGGAAAATGTGAGAGGAGTGCTCTTCGGCAGCATTGCCGATGGCCTGTACTCGGCATATGTCAGCTCAGCCGTCATCAGCAACCGCAGCGCGTATGTGGTGACGCGCAAGCAGATAAGAGAATATTTTGACGGCGTTGTTGTGGCTGTCGCCGAATTTGAGGGAATGCGCGGCGAGCGTCTGATTGTGGCGCAGCCGGGCGAGGTGTTCTATGAGCCGGAGCTGCGGCAGCAGCTTGCCAGACTGCGGAACGTCACCTTAAAGAGCATTCGCTGCCTGTATGAAAAGTCCTGCGGCGGCATTATCTTCTACAAGACCAGGCAGAACGTGAAAATTCTGCTCGTCAAGAATAACAACGGCAGGTACTGGAGCTTTCCCAAGGGACATATCGAGGAGGGCGAAACCGAGCAGGAAACCGCCATCCGCGAAATCAGGGAGGAAACAGGGCTGGATGTGACGCTGGTGAACAATTTCCGCGAAATCAGCGAGTATTGTCCCTTCGGCAAAATCCGCAAGCGCGTGGTGTTCTTCCTCGCGCGCGCGTTCACCGATAACGTGCGGATACAGGAGGAGGAAATCGACAGCTACATCTGGGTCGACCTGCAGCAGGCGCGCAAGCTCTGCTCCTACGACAACGACCTGCGCATTATCGAAAAGGCGGAAACTGCCATCCATCTGATGCGCAGCTAGAACAATTTCATCAGTACAGCTTTTGAGGGTGTGTTCTCTTTTGGGAGAATACACCCTTTTGTCGGTAGTTTAGTAGGATTCGTTTTGTTTTGCGCGTGAATTATTGCGAATGAAATTTAAAAGGTTCATAACATGTTACCACTCTAAAGTGCGGTAATATTTGGAACTATAACCATAAAATGTCAAAAATCGATTGATGAAACGCAAAAAATGTGAATTAGCTACAATCAGCGAACGCAAAATGACAGAAAGATTAGAAGATAATACAAGTGACATATTGCTGTTTTTGGTGTATAATAAAAGAGCAAAGCAAGGCGCTTGTTTACCCGATTGCTGATACGTGCAAATAATCATACGCGCTTCAGAAGGTTCAAGAAAGTTTATCATTCTGATTTCGTTTTTTTCGTTAAATCGATTATCTTCTTCAGCTACTGCGGACTTTCCGTGGAGAGCTTCGAGGGACGACTCTGACCAACCGAGATTCCTGAATATCCTGTGTCCTGCACGGGGGTTAGCATTGTTATCTAAAAAATGGCTGCCTGCGTGAATATTTTGGATAATCAGCCACTTGCAAAAGTGAGCGGAATATCATAAAATAGAGTAAGAACAAGATGTGCTTCAGGGGTAACAAAATGGCAGAGATCTTAATGTTTAACATCGAAAAAAGCAAGGCAGTAAAGATAAAAATGCTTTGCCGCAAGTTCTTCATGGAAGCCACAGAGGTTTCAAAAGAGGATTTCGGCTGCACAATATCCTACCTTCTCGGCAAGTCAGAGGACAGAGAAGGGGCTGAGAATTCGGACTTTACCGAGGAAATGCTCTTCTTTGCCGACGTAAACGGCGGACTTTTAAGCATCTTCCTCGACCGGCTCAAAAGAAAAAAGGTCTCTGTTGACCTTAAAGCGGTCAAAACGGAGACCAACGTAAACTATACGGCTTATGAGCTCTACAGAGAAATCTCTGCCGAACACGAAGCGATGGTCCGCGGCAAGTCCGCACACTGATTGGATGCACTTACTCAGTTGAACCGCTCGAGCAATCGGGCGGTTTGATATTGTTCAGGGCGCTGTCTGCAACATGGAATACGCGCATAACCGAGGCTTGAAACATTGTTTCAGGTCTTTTGTTTTTATACGGGAATCAGCATAAGTTAAGGAAGCGACGGCTCCGACGCCTGAATCATAGCGGAAGCCGGACGTCAAAATCCGTGGGCAGGGTTTTCATGCCCTGCTCTTTTGTTTTGCTCCGTCATTCCTGCCGCTCGCGGAAGGTGATTATTTCTATTGCATTTGCCGGAAAAGTATATTATAATGTATGGTGGAGTTTTATAAGGAGAGGTGTTCCCATGGAAAAGAAAAGGGTTTCCGTGCAGATCGAAGGGCGCAACTATGCCGTCATCACCACCGAGGAGAAAAGCTATGTGCTGGGCGTCGCCGACGAGGTGACCGAAAGCATCCGCCATGCCGCGCAGACGGGCAGGAATCTCGACACGCGCGACTGCGCCGTTCTGGCGGCGCTGGATTTCTGCGACGACCGCCACAAGGCGGAGCACCGCAACACCGAGCTGGTGGAGAAGGCGGATCAGATCATACGGCAGTCCGCCGAGCTGGCGAAGCAGTGCAAGGAATATAAAACCAAGCTCGCCGCCGCCATCAACGAAAATACCAACCTCACCAAGCGGATCAGGGCGCTCGAGGAGCAGCTGCGCCTGCTGCTCAGGGAAAACGAAAGCCTGAAGAAGAACACCGACTCCCGCCAGCTTGAAAATGAAAAGAAGTTTGAAAAGGCAGTGCGCGATAAAAAGGCGGAAAAGCTGATGGGCTATGTGCCCATGCGCCAGTACTCGCTCTTTGAGGACGCCGCGCCCGCCGATAAGACCGACAGCGCCGACGCTGCCGGGATGAACAGCACGAATCAAACCAATAACACCCATAACACCCATAACACCCATAACACTAATAACACTAATAACACCAACTACAGCAACTTTACTGCCAATCATAACACCAACACCAATAACAAAAACAAGAGCAGGAAGAATGGAAAAAATTGAGATATTGGCTCCCGCGGGCGGCTTTGACAGCGTTGTCGCGGCGGTGCGCTCGGGAGCGGACGCGGTGTATCTGGGAGAGAAGCGCTTTTCTGCCCGCGCCTCGGCGAAGAACTTTTCCGATGAGGAGCTGCGGCAGGCGGTCGCCTACTGCCATGTTCACGGCGTTAAGGTATATGTCACCCTGAACACACTGGTGTTCGACGAGGAATTTGAGGAGCTGGCGCACGCCATCCGCTCCGCCGCGCAGGCGGACGCCGACGCGCTGATCGTCCAGAATATGGGCGTCGCGCGGCTGGCAAGGCAGATCGCCCCCGCGCTGCCGCTCCACGCCTCCACGCAGATGAGCGTTCACACCGCCTCGGGCGTGCGGGCTTTATATGAACTGGGCTTCAGACGCGTGGTGCTCGCGCGCGAGATGCCCCGCGAAGAAATCAAAAAGGCGGCGCAGGTGCCGGTGGAGCTGGAGGTTTTCGTCCACGGCGCATTGTGCATGAGCGTGTCGGGACAGTGCTATTTCAGCGCCATGCTCGGCTCCCGCAGCGGCAACCGCGGCGCGTGCGCCCAGACCTGCCGCCTGCCGTTTTCCGTCAATAACCAAAGGGGCGGCTACGCCCTCAGCCTGAAGGACAACAGCCTGATTCCCTATCTGAACGAGTTGGAGGCCATCGGCGTCGCCTCCGCCAAAATCGAGGGCAGAATGAAACGCCCCGAGTATGTGGCGGCGGCTGTGCGTGCGTGCGTTGAGCAGCGCGACCTCGGCTTTGTCACCGACCCGACCGCTGCGCGGCTGCGCGGCGTGTTCTCACGGACGGGCTTTACCGACGGATACTACACCGACAGGCGCGGCAAGGGCATGTTCGGCACGCGGACGCGCGGCGATGTGGCGGCGGCGGATGAAAAGCTCCTCGCGCAGATTCGGCAGACCTATAAGGACGAGGCGCAGCATATTCCGCTGAGCGGCAGCTTTGCCGTCAGGGCAGGGGAGAAGGGCGTGCTGCGGCTGACCGACGGCACGCACACCGTAGAAGCGTTTACCGACTGTGCGGCGGAGCCTGCGCGGAGCCTGCCCCTCTCGCCCGAAAAATGCCGCGCTCAGCTAGCCAAAACAGGCGGCACCGCCTATCGGATAGAGAACCTGTCCGTTTCGGTGGAGGACGGCGTTTCCCTGCCGCTTTCGGCGCTGAATACCGTGCGGCGCGCGGCGCTGGCGGCGCTTGACGCCCGGCGCGCACAGGTACATCATTACGAGATAAACGAAATTCCCATACATAAACCGCAGCCCTATCGCCCCGACGGGCAGGAGCTTCGTGCCCGTGTGCCGAAAACAAAGCTCGGAGAGGGCTTCCGCGGATGCGAGCGGGTGTTTGTGCCGCTCTTTTCCGATACCCGCGAGTGGGAGCGGCTGCTCCGCGAGGGCTATTCCATCGGCGTGGAGGTTCCGCGCGGGATGTTCGGCAGGGAGGAGCAGATAGAGCGGCAGCTCAGCCGCGCCCGTGAAGCAGGCGTTTCGCACGCGCTCTGCCATAATATCGGCGCGCTGTGGACGGCGAAGCGGCAGGGCTTTGTCCTGCACGGCGGCTTCGGGCTGAACCTCTGCAATACCTATGATTTGCTCTGGGCGGAGGAATACGGCATTGCCGACGTCGAGCTGAGCTGGGAGCTGACCTTTGAGCGGATCAACCGCCTCGGCGGCAGCATCGGCAGGGGCATCGTCAGCTACGGCTATCTGCCGCTGATGCTGTGCCGCAGCTGCCCTGTGCAGGGCGCGGGCATGGATTGCAAATCCTGCAAAAACCGCTCAAAAATGACGGACAGAAAAGGCAAGCGTTTCCTGCTCCGCTGCGACGGCACCTGCACCGAGGTGCTCAACTGCGTGCCGCTTTATATTGCGGAGGAAGAAATATCCAAACTTTCCACATCCTTCCACATCTTGCGTTTCACTGTGGAAAACTCTGTGGAAAACGTGGAAAGATTGGGGACAATCAATGACTTTTCCATGTTGAAAGACAATTTCACCCGAGGGCTCTACAAGCGGGGTGTGGAATAAGGTTTTCAACATGTTGAAACATCTATATTTTCATTATGGAAATATTGAAATTTCCTTATCGGAAATAACGCGGCGGTTAATATTCCCAAGGATAATTACTCTTTGGAATTATTGTAAAGAAATATGAATCTCCTTGCAAAAACAGCAACTATATGAAAGATTGTGTGAAAATGATGCAACTGAAAATCAAAAAACTGAAAGACGGCGCGCGCATACCGAGGCGCGCCACCGCAGGCTCCGCGGGCATGGATCTGTACGCCTGCATTCCCGGGGCGGTCACCCTTGCGCCGGGACAGCTCACCGTGGTGCCCACGGGCATTGCCATCGAGCTGCCCGACAGCACCTGCGCGGCGTTTCTCTACGCGCGCAGCGGCTTGGGTGTGAAGCACGGCGTTTGTCTGTCCAACGGCGTGGGCGTGATCGACAGCGACTACCGCGGCGAGATATGCGTCGGTCTGTGCAACGTGTCCGACAAGCCCTATGTCATCGAGCCCGGCGAGCGCGTGGCGCAGATGGTCGTCGCGCCCGTGCTTACTCCCGAGATCGTCGAAGCGGACGAGCTGGGCGATACGGACAGGGGAGAGGGCGGCTTCGGCTCGACGGGAAAACGCTGAACCGCGAACGCAATACAGAAAGGAAGGTAGCGTATGTTTTCATTTTCAAAGGATATAGGCATTGACCTCGGCACAGCCAACACGCTGGTGTGCCTCAAAGGAAAAGGCATCATTCTGCGCGAGCCGTCGGTGGTGGCGGTGGACGTGCGCACCGACACGGTGCTGGCGGTCGGCTCGCAGGCAAAGGATATGATCGGCAGAACGCCCGGCTCCATTGTGGCGGTGCGGCCGCTCAAGGACGGCGTTATCGCGGATTTTAAAATCACCGCCAAAATGCTGCAGCACTTCATCCGCAAGTCGGTAAAGCCGGGTATTTTCAGCAAGCCGCGCGTCGTCATCTGTATGCCTACGGGCGTGACGGAGGTGGAGCGCAAGGCGGTGGAGGACGCCGCCTACCAGGCAGGCGCCAAGCCGCCCGTTATTCTGATTGAGGAGCCGATGGCGGCGGCGATCGGCGCGGGACTTCCCGTGGACGAGCCGACGGGCAGCATGGTGGTGGACATCGGCGGCGGCACCAGCGAGGTAGCGGTGCTGTCTCTCGGCGACATCGTCACCGCCTGCTCGGTGCGCGTGGCGGGCGACCGCTTTGACGAGGCGATAATGACGTATATAAAGAAAAACTACAGCCTGCTCATCGGCGAGCGGACTGCCGAGGATATCAAAATCAAAATCGGCTCCGCCTATCCCTATGAAAACGAAAAGACCATGGTGGTCAAGGGCAGGAACCTGGTGGACGGCCTTCCCAAGGACATCACCATCAGCGCGGCGGAGGTGCGCGAGGCGCTGACCGACCCGCTGAACACCATTGTCGAGGCGATCAAAACGACGCTGGAGAAAACGCCTCCCGAGCTTTCCGCCGATATAATTGACCACGGCATCATGCTCACGGGCGGCGGCGCGCTGCTCAGAGGAATCGATATGCTGGTGATGCAGCAGACGGGTATGCCCGTCCATGTGGCAAGCCGTCCGCTCGACTGCGTGGTAGACGGCGCGGGCAAGCGTCTGGGCAAGGCGATCGCCAGCAAATATAAACATAACAGAAGCTGAAGCGATGAAACGAAGAAAGAACGACAACCGCAAAGTGCTTGTGATAACGCTCATTATCCTGACGGTACTGGGCGTTTTGTCGCAGCCGGAAAACTCGCCTGTGTCGGGCGGCATCAACCTTGCCACCAAATGGCTGTTCCGTCTGACCGCGTCGGCGGCGGCTACCCTCGACTCCGCTTCGGCGGGCGACCCGTCGGCAGAGGCGGAGGCGCTGCGCAGGGAGAACGCCGAGCTGCGCAGACAGATGGCGGACTATCTGGATGTAAAGGCGGAAAACGAGCGGCTGTGGAAATACTACGACCTCAAGAAAACCAATCCGTCCTATCAGATCGTTCCCTCGAACGTGATACGGCGCGATGTGAACGACGATTTCTATTCCTTTACCCTTGACGCGGGCACCTCGGTGGGCGTTAAGGTCAACGCGCCCGTCATCACCGAAGACGGTCTGGTGGGCTGGGTGTGTCAGGCGGACGCGGCGACCTGCAAGGTCAAGACGGTGCTCTCTCCCGACACCAAGGCGACCGTGCAGGACAAGCGGACGGGCGACAGCGGCATTCTCAGCGGCAGCGTGTCGCTCAGCGACAAGAACCTCACGGGCATGAACAAGCTTGCCGAGGGCCATCAGCTCAGGCAGGGCGATATGATCGTGACAGCCGGCACGGGCGGGCTGTATCCCGCGGGGCTGCTGGTGGGCGAGGTGCAGTCCGTAGAATTCAACAAATATGACGCGTCGCGCAGCGCGGTCATCAAGCCCTATGTGGACGTGCGCAATATTACCTCGGCGGCGGTCATTACCGGCTTTAACGAGACAGGCAGGGTGGTCAGGGCAGATGAAGAATAAACATCCCTTTCTGCGGTTCCTGCTGTTCGCGGCGGAGATACTCCTGCTGTGGCTGCTGCAGGCAACGCCCGGGCTGATGCCCGCGCTCTTCGGCACCAAGCCGTTTCTGCTGCTGGCGGGAGCGCTTGCGATTGCTTCCTGCGAGGAGGCGGCGCCCTCTGTGATATTCGGCGCGGTCTGCGGCGTGCTGGCGGATTTGTCCGCGGGCGGCACCGTCGGCTTTTTCGCCGTGGCGTTCACGCTTGTGTGCTTCGCGCAGGCGAGCCTGCTGGGCACCTATCTCAACCGCAACCTGCCGACGGCGGCGGTGGTGTCGCTCGGCTCCTCGGCGGCGGTGCTGAGCCTGTATTTTCTGCTGTTCCGCGCGTTTGCGGGCGCGCCCGACAGCGCCGCGCTGTATTTCTTCGGCTATCTTCCGCGCGTGCTCTATACGGCGATGACCTTTGTGCCGCTGTACGGCCTGAACCGGCTGATCACCAAGCGGCTCTGACGTTGCTTTTTTACTTTATAGGAAACCTCTGTTCCCGCCGTTGATGAACTCGTTGAAAGACGAACGTTTCCATAGGCGGGAGGGAGCGCCCGCCGGCGCTTATTATCGAACTATACTATTCCCCAAAGGAGTGACTTCCGTGAGAAAACGCCTGCTCGGCAAGCTGCCGTTTACCGTCTGCGCCATTGCGGTGCTGCTGGCGGCGACGGTGTTTATCGCCCGTCTGGCGGACTGGCAGCTGCTTCACGGAGCGGAATACAAACGGCTCTCTACGCGCTCCACGGGCTACACCGTGGACACGCCCGCCATGCGCGGCGAGATTCTCGACCGCAACGGCGAAGGGCTGGTCACCAACAATACCCACTATAAAATCGTCATAGATAAAGCCTACGCCGACGGCGGCAGACTCAACGAGACGCTTCTCTCCCTGATGGCGCTGCTGAAAAAATCGGGCGACAAATGGGACGACACGCTGCCCGTGATTATCAAGGACGGCGATTATCAATTCAAGACAAACGCCGACGAGGACGTGCGCAAGCTGCGCGAAACCCTCAAGGCGGACGAAAGCCTCAGCGCGGCGGATTGTCTGGCGCGGCTGCGCGACCGCTATCAAATCGACAGCAGCCTGAGCGGAGAGCAGACGCGCGACCTCTGCGCGGTACGCTACAATATGGAGCTGTGCGGCTATTCCAACACCGTTCCCTACACCTTTGCCTCCGATGTGAGCCGCGACGCGGTGAGCATTGTCAGCGAGAACACCCAGGGCGTGGGCGGCGTGGATGTACAGACCTATCTGGTGCGCGCGGCGAAAAATCCCACGCTGGCGCCCCATGTGGTGGGCGCGCTCGGCTCTGTGACGGAGGAGGAGCTGAAAAACCTGCGCCACAGCGTCAAGCCCTACGCCCTCACCGACACGGTCGGCAAGTTCGGCATTGAGTCGGCGTTTGAGGACGAGCTGAAGGGCGAGGGCGGCAGTAAAATCATCCAGCGCAACGCCGACGGCACCATCGTGGAAACGGTGGAGGCGGTGGAGTCCAAGCCCGGCAACAGCATTTTCCTCACCCTCGACGCCAAGCTGCAGCAGACCGCCGTCAACTCTCTTGAGCGGAACGTCAAGGAGGCGCGCGCGGCGGGGCAGGAGGAGTGCCGCGTGACGGGCAAGGTCCTGCAGGGCGAGGACTGCAAAAGCGGCGCGGCGGTGATGCTGGACGTCAGGGACTTTTCGGTGCTGGCGGCGGCAAGCTATCCCACCTATGACCTCAACCGCTACAGCGAGTACGGCGATTACTACGTCAAGCTCGCCAACGATGAAAAATCACCCATGTTCAACCGCGCCTTTGCGGGCACCTTTGCCTGCGGCTCGACGTTCAAGCCGGTCGTCGCGATGGCGGCGCTGGAGGAGAATGTCATCAAGCCCGAGGACAAGGTGCAGTGTACCCGGAAATATGACTACTATCCGTCCAACGTGGTGGAATGTATGCACCGACACGGAACGGTCGACCTGCGCGCCGCCATTACGCAGTCCTGCAACTATTACTTCGCGGATGCGGGCAGGCGGCTCGGCATAGATACCATGTACCTCTACGCCCAGAAATTCGGGCTGGGTGAATTGACGGGGCTGGAAATCGAGGAGTCGCGCGGCACCCTTGCGGGGCGCGACAGCCGCACCTGGATGCCCGGCAACACCGTGCAGGCGGCGATTGGTCAGTCCGACAACGCCTTTACCCCCGTGCAGCTGGCTACCTATGCGGCGACCATCGCCAACAACGGCGTGCGGCTCAGGACCCATATCGTCAGCAAAATAACCGACTACGAGCGCAGGAACGTGCTCGCCGACTATGCCAAGGCGGAACAGGTGGACGAATGCGGCGTTTCGGCAAAGAACCTGAAAATCGTGCAGGACGACATGCTCAACGTGACGCGCGACGAGACGGGCACCGCCTTCGGCGTGTTCGGCGATTATACAATCAAGGTTGCCGGCAAAACGGGTACGGCGGAAAACGCAGGCTCCGACCATGCCCTCTTCATTTGCTACGCTCCCTACGACAAGCCCGAGGTGGCTGTCGCCGTGGTGCTGGAGAACGGCGCGAAGGTAATGTACTCGATGCAGGTGGCAAGAGATTTGCTGGACGCGTACTTCGGCATGTAGGCGTTACAGACCTTATAGGCTGTTTGACTGCGGCGCAAAGGGATAATTATAACTATTGACTAAAATCATTCAAAAAAATTTGGCTGATAAAACAGCATACTTTTATTGCATTTTACAAAAAATTATGTTAATATAATTCAGAGGTAGTATAATATGGACAATGTAATTGTTGTTGCTTCGGGAAAGGGCGGCACGGGCAAGTCGACCGTGTGCATCTGTCTTTCCGTGGCGCTTGTCAAAAAAGGAAAAAAGGTGCTGCTGATTGACTGCGACTGCGGTATGCGCGGGCTGGACATCATGCTCGACATTGAGCAGGACATCCTGTTTGACGCCTCTGACGCCGTATGCGGCAACTGCAGCTTCGGCGAGGCGATTTACAAGAGCCGCCACAACCGGAACCTTTTCCTGATGGCGGCGCCGTTTGACGCCGAAAACGAGCTGAGTCCCTCGGTGTTCAAGCAGCTGGTGGATTCCGTAAAGAACAACTTTGATTATATTATCATTGACTCCCCCGCAGGCATCAGCTCGGGCTTTGTGACCGCGGCGGCGCCTGCCGACAAGGGACTGATCGTCACCAACGCCGAGCCGACAAGCGTGCGCGGCGCGTTAAAGGTGCGCAAAAAGCTGGAGGCGCTCGGTGTGAAGCAGCTGCGGCTGGTGATCAACCGCTTTGACCGCAGAATGTTTAAAAAGCTCGGCTTCTACAGGGACCTCGACGCGGTTCTCGACGCGGCGCAGACGCAGCTGATCGCGCTGGTGCCGTTTTCCGTGGATATCTCCGTCATCATGCAGCGAGGCGCGGCAGGACTGGAGAACAGCCCCGCGCTGCAGGTATTTGACCGTCTGGCGGACAGGCTGGGCGGCGCGCGCGTGCCGCTGCTGTACGGGTAAACAGTGTGGATTACTTAAAGTTTTGATAAAACGTAAATTGTTTGGAGGAATGAGTATGAATATTGCATTGATAGCACATGACGAGAAAAAGGAGCTTATGGTCCAGTTCTGCATCGCCTATTGCGGTGTGCTCAGCCGCAACAACCTCTGCGCTACGGGTACAACGGGCAAGATGGTGTCCGAAGCGACGGGTCTGTCCATTCAGAAATTCCTTTCGGGCGCGCAGGGCGGCAGCCAGCAGATCGCGTCCCGGATTGCCTTCAACGAAATAGACATGCTCCTGTTCTTCCGCGACCCGCTCAACCAGAAGCCCAACGAGGCAAACGACATGGACATGCTGCGCCTGTGCGACATGCACAACATCCCCGTGGCTACCAATATCGCGACCGCCGAGGTGCTGATTCACGGTCTGGAGCGCGGCGACCTTGACTGGAGAAACATCATCAAGTAAATGCCGCCTATGCCTGAGGGCGTTTGAGAATTGACAATTGAAAATTGAAAATGGAGAATTTCGGTCGGGAAGACAGCTTTGCTTTTGAACAACGTTGTCTGCCCGACTGAATTTATATATATTTGTTTTTTGCTTTGTAGGGACAGGGGCAGCGTGACGTTGCTGTCAGTGCCCCTTTTGACAAAGTGCATTTTGCAAAACGTTTTCGCTAACGGGGCGTTATAACGCGGCAGCGTGCCGCTGCTGTCAGCGATTTGTAAGGTTACTTATTTGATGATACTATATCCTCATAAAACAGAATCGCATAGTATTGTCCCGTATTGTCACGCGTCACACAGGTGTGTCCTTATTGTCAGCGATTTGTATGGTTACTTATTTGATGATACTATATATACATAAAAAATCACTCGCTTACCCTAGGGACACGTGACAATAGCGGACAATACGCGGCAGCGTGCCTCTGCGGTCAGTGCGGCTTTGGGTAAAGTGCATTTAGCAACGCCTTCTCTAAACGCCGCCCTATAGCGCGGCAGCGTGCCGCTGCTGTCAGCGCGGCTTTGGATAGAGTGCATTTAGCAACGCCTTTTGCTAACGCCGCATCCGAACGCGTGCATGACGGGTAAGTTGCTGCTAAACGTTGCTAGCGCGGAGAAAGCGCCTGCGGCGCGCGCCGCCTTATGACGCGTGAGTGAACGGTTAGGTTGCTGCCATACGCCGCTCGCGCGTTCTGCCCCGTCGTGGCAACGACTCTATGACGCATGACAATACATGACAATACTATTAGCGCGGGTAAAGCGCCCTCGGCGCACGCCGCGTTTGAATGCGGGAATAAGAGGTCAAGTAGCTGCTAAACGTTAGTTGCGCGGAGAAAGCGCCCT
>ONEN01000166.1 GCA_900316815.1 uncultured Eubacteriales bacterium
AAGTCGGGCACATTCAGGTGCTTTGACACCGAAACCGGTGAGATAAAATCGTACGGAGACAAATATCTGAGATGCATCAGCAAGTATGTCGGCGGTCATTATATTTATCTTATTTCAAAGCCGGATCGGGATATCCACGCACACGAGGCCGACATGTACCGCCTGGATGTCCGGACGGATCAAATTGAAAAATCGATTGACCTTTCCGCTGACAATCAAGTGAACGCGGACTATTACAATAACGGTAAAATATTGTTTTTGGAACTGGACTATCCGGGCGACAACAGCACGGTGCATATTGTGTCGGCTTCAACAGGCGGGGAGCTTTGCCGCGTGGAGATCAGCGACGGTGGTTACGGCGTTCTGGGAAAGGGATTTTTGCGGTTTCCCAAAACAGGTACTTCTATATGGAGAATCAATTGAAGGAATTAATCAACATCGATCCCCGCAAGCAGACGGTTCTCTGCGCCGACGACAACTATATATATTATGTGGCGAAGAATAAAGAAGACGCGCCTATTGAAAAGATGGCAATTGCGTCTCTCGGGTAATACGGCGGCGCAATAAAAAAGAGATGCCTTTCGTGTTGAAAAGCATCTCTTTTGTGTCAGCGTCAGCCCGCTCCGAAGAAGCTGAGAATATTGAAGCCCGTGGGAAGCGGTATCGTACACATATAGGCGGTAGCCAGAACCACGCCGACAATGGCAACGCCCAGCACCACCTTGCGGTTCGGCAGATTCTTGAATATGCCGACAATGCCCAGCAGGAAGAGGACAACGGAATAAATGACGTTGACAAGGTTATAGGCGTCGCCGTTTTTGTTGTCGCGCTGGCCTTCCTCCAGAAGCTCCTGCGACTGCGCGATGAGTGCGTTGGCTCCCTCAAAGTATTTTTCGGTCGTTCCCTCCACCTCAAAGGGAGAGGTCATGTCCTTGTCCATTTTCTGAATGGCTTCGGTCATGATTTTGCTGCAGTTCTGAGACATGAACGCTTCCATCTTGTTTTCGTAGATCTGCGCCTCCGCCGTGCTGCCCTTCAATTTGGCGACCTCGGCGTCAAGCTGATAATCGATGGCGGTATTCCACGCCATTAAATCGGAAAGGTACATCTGCATGGCGGAATTGTAGGCGGAGTTTCCCTCTGTCGCCAGATTGTTGCTCCTGGTGTAATTGGTCGCCTGGTTGCCGCCGTGCAGCGAGCCGATCCAGGTTGCCCATGCGGTGAGCAGGGCGGTAATGCCCAGAAATACCGCAGTGATGATCTCAATGCGCCCTGCGGTGAGCAATACCTTCTTCTTTTTGGGCTTCACTTCTTCTTCGGCTTCCGCCGGGGAAGAAGCGGTTACCTGCTCCTTGTTTTCAGTTGACATGTTTTATCCTCCGTTCTTTTAATAAGAAAATGCCTGTAAGAATATGATCAACGGGACTGCCGAAGCCCCGGTACAGGTGCGGGATGAAGCTTATTTGTCGTTTCCCGTATGGAAAAGCAAAGAATAACCATTGTTCAGCAGTATATTCTACACCATCTTTCCCGCGTTGTCAATGCTTATCGGGGGGGAGAAAGGGGCACCCGGACGAAAATGAAGGGTAATTCTTCATTTTCTTGTTGTAAAACAAATAATTATCATGTATAATGATAATGTGTTTTTATATACTTTTTACTATTACCATTCAGGTGATAAAGGAGAGATACGATGAACTTAACAGTGACATCCGAAAAAAAAGGTTTATACCGTCGCTGTCAGCGGCAGAATTGACACGCTCACGGCGCCCTCGCTGGAGGAAAAGGTGCGGGAAATCGAGAATGACGCCGACAAGCTTATCATTGATATGCGCGAGGTGGAGTATATTTCCTCCGCGGGCTTGAGGGTCATCGTCGCGGCGCACAGAGCCATGCTGCCGAAGAACGGCCTTGTGCTCAGGGGGCTGACCAAGAACGTCAGCACCGTCATCAATCTGACAGGCTTTAACAAGATTCTGAACATCGAGGTTTCTCAATGAGAAAATCTGTCTTTTTCAAGCTGGCGCTGCTGATCATTCCCATCGTCCTGGCGTATGAGGTCGCCCAGCTGTATATGTCCTACCAATCGGTCTACAACGCCAACATTGAGGCGTTCACGAAGGTAGCGCGGAGCACGGCGCAGACAGCCGCCTCCATTTTTGAGTTTTACAATCCGGCTGAGCTCGATGATAACCGGATATACAGCAAACAGTTTGACGAGCTCAGCCGCATGTGGGGCGTCGCCTATCTTTATGTGGTGGAGCCCGATGCGGAGACAAAATCGATAAAATATATCATCATAGGCTTCGGCGACGACGCTGCCGACATAGCCAGACAAACGCGCTACGCGGGCGTTGAGGTGGAGGGCGGATTCAGCGACTCGATGCAGCAGGCGCTGACAAGCGGAGAAGAGAGCACCGTTGTGCATGAAAAGACCGAGCTGGACGATACGCTGACGTGCTACCGCGTCATTGACACCCAATACGATCAGGAAACAGAGGATTTTGCCAAGCTCGACAAGCCGTATCTGCTCGGCGCCGAGATATCCTTTACATCGGTGATGAAAAAATTTCAGAGCCGGTTCCACGAAACGGCTGTGTATGACCTCGGCTTCACCCTTTTGCTCACCGTTGCGATCTTCGTTGTTTTCTATTTCAGGGTAAACGGACCCGTCAAGAGGATCAGCGCCGGAATGAAGAACTTTGTCCATGACCGTGAAAAGGGAGTGAAAAAGCTTCAGGTCAAGGGCAACGACGAACTTGCCGAGATGTCGCGCTCCTTTAATATGATGACAGAGGAGATCGACCGCTACATCGCGGACATCGACAACCTCAACAAGGAGAAGCACACGCAGGAGGCGGAGCTTGCAATCGCGAGAAATATCCAGACGGGGCTGTTAAAGCCGTCTCGCTATGAGAACGGCAGCGTCTGTATTCACGCCGTCATGCGCGCCGCGCGGAATGTGGGCGGCGATCTGTACGATTATCAGGTGCTTGACGACGGCAGCGTGTTTATCGCCGTCGCCGACGTGTCGGGCAAGGGCATTTCCGCGGCGCTGTTCATGTCGCGCGCTATCACGCTGCTCCATCAGTATGCGCTGCTCGGCTATTCTCCCGCCCGTATGCTCGGGGAATACAACAACACGCTCGCCGAATTCAACCCGAACGGGCTGTTCATCACCACCTTTGTGGCGGTTTACAACTCCGAAACGGGCACGCTGACCTACGCGAACGCGGGGCATAACCGTCCGTATCTCCTCTCGGACAGGTTGATCGCGCTTGACGGCGCGGCAGGCATAGCAGCCGGCATTTTCGACGGCTTTGCCTATGAGGAGGAAACGGTGACGCTGCAGCCGCATGACGTGGTGTTCCTGTACTCGGACGGCGTGAACGAGGCGGAAAACAGCGGGGGCGCGCTGTTCGGCACGGAGGCGCTCGAGGACGAGCTGAAAAAGCATATCGGCAGGCGCAGCGGCGAACAGGGCGGAAGCGTTTCCGACGATATCCTGAAAACGATAGAGGCGTTTTCGGACGGCGCGGTGCAAAGCGACGACCTCACCATTCTGACGCTTGAGGTGAAGCCGAAGCCCGCGCACAGCGAAATCACCGTGATGAACCGTCCCGAAAACCTCACGGCGCTGAATGAGATGATCAACCGCGAGCGGGATATTCCGGAAGAAATAAAGGCGCAGCTGCTGCTGATCGCGGAGGAGCTGTTCGTCAACATCTGCTCCTACGCCTACGGCGAAGGGGAGGGAGAGCTCACCGTGGCGGTCGATTCGGACGGCGATGCCGTCACCCTGACGACGGCGGACGTCGTTGCCATCGAGGACTACGACCACGAAAACAGCGTCGGCGGACTGGGGCGCTTTCTGGCGTTCGAGCTCAGCGACGGGCATACCTACGCCTACCGTGACGGAAGGAATATCCTGACCGTCACCAAGCGGATACGATAAAGTCCATGCGGGGAGCATTTTATTGCTCCCTGCTTATTATTTTTGCAATTTTTTAGATGTGCGATAAAATAGAGCGCGATTTGTGCAGAATTATTCCCAAAATATGCAGGTTTCAAGGTGGAACCTTCTTACGCTCAGACTTTATCTTGCTTTTTTCGGGAGAATCGGGTATACTGATATAGCAATAAATAATCGGACGCGGCAGCATGTCCCGCTTTTTCCGGTGCGGGACAGGAGTAGGACAGCCCCGACCTTGCCCGCGAACCGTCTGCAGAATGTGACCTCTCTTTTATGTAATACCGGGGAGATGAAACATGTTTACCTATTATTCGATGATTACGCTGATCACGCTGGCGGCGCTGTTGGTGCTTTGTGTGCTGGTGCGCGACAACAGCAGGATCGGGAAAAAACAGAAGATTGTCTTTTATCTGAGCTACCTGTTCATCGGGCTGGCGGCGGCCGCGGAATGGGCGGGCGTTCAGCTCAACGGAAACGAATCGATTCCGCAGTGCCTGCTGCTGGCGGTCAAATGCGCCGATTTTACCCTGACGCCTATGACGGGCGGCGCGCTGGTCAGACAGACGGGCGCAAGCAACCGACGCCTTACGGCGCTGAACATCCTGCTCGTCGGCAACACCGTCTTTCAGCTGATTGCCGTCTTCTTCGGCTGGATGACCGTCATAGACGCAACCAATCACTATTCGCGCGGACCGCTCTATTTCATTTACATACTGGTGTATCTGGCGGTTTTTGCCATTGTGATCGTGGAGTTTTGGCATTACGGCAAGGGCTTTGCCAGGCAGAACCGCTATTCCCTGTATTCCATCCTTGTACCGGTGCTCACCGGTATTCTGATGCAGGAGGTGTTTGACGAGTCGTTCCGCACTGCTTACATTTCCATGACCCTCGGCGCCGCCATGCTGTTTATCCATTATGTGGAATACGCGCAGCTCGACGACGCGGACCGCATCAAGCAGCAGAAACAGCTGCTTTACCGCGACTCCATGACCGGTCTGTTCAGCCGCTACGCCTATTCCGGCGAGCTGAAGCAGTATGACGCGAAGGGAGCGCTTCCCGATGATCTGGCGGTCTTTTCCATAGATATCAACCGCTTAAAGACCGTCAACGATTCGCTGGGGCACGCCGCCGGAGACGAGCTGATCTGCGGCGCTTTGCCGCGGGCTTGTTTTTTTGCGTTTCTTCCTTTGAAAGCAGGTTGAAAAATCAGTAATCAGTATGATTTCATTATAAATGGCACTATTATCGCAATATAATCCGCTTGCTAAAATCACCGTAATATAGTATGATAAAACTGTAAAATACAGGGTATTGGGTGATAATATGACAGAAAAAACCGTTTTCCAAAGGGTTGAAGAACAACATCTTGCCAATTCAATGGGCAGCGGCAGTCTTGCCGTGCTGGCGACTCCCGCAGTAGTGGCGCTGATGGAGTATGCCGCCTCCTCGCTGGCGGCGGACATTCTCGGCGATGAGGCGCTGACCACGGTAGGCACCATGATTTCGATTGAACACATCTCTCCCACACCTTTGGGCGCCGAGGTAACGGCGACCGCGCGGCTGACGGAGCAGGACGGCAGGACGTTCCGCTTTGAGGTGAGCGCCTCCGACCGCAAGGGCGAAATTGCGCGCGGCACGCACACGCGCGTCAGCGTTTCCGCCAAAAGGTTCCAGCAGCGGGCGGATACCAAATTCAACCGCTACCGCTATGTGCTGTTTGATCTCGACGGCACGCTCAGCCGCAGCGCCGAGGGAATCCGCACCTCGTTGGAATTTGCCATCAACACGTTGGGCTTCCCCATGCCCGACCTCAGCGACTTCACGCTCTACATCGGTCCGCCGCTGATCGACACCTTTAAAAATCTGGTGGGACTCGACGACGAGCAGGCAGAACTGGGCGCGCAGCTCTACCGCAGCTATTATCAGAAGCGCGGCAAGCTGCTGAACCACGCCTACGACGGGGTGGAGGACCTGCTGCGCGCCCTCAAGGAGAGGGGCTGCAAGCTGGCGGTGTGTACCTCCAAATATGAGGGCTTTGCGGAGGATATCATTGAAACGCTGGGACTGGCGACCTACTTTGACGCGGTGTGCGGCTCTAATCTCGAGGGCACCCGCAAGGATAAGTGCGACATGATCCCTTACGCGGTGGAGGCGCTGGGAGGCAGCTTTCCGCGCGACAGGGAGCAGACCGTCATGCTGGGCGACACCTACTTTGACACGCGCGGCGCTGCTGCGAACGGCGTGGACTTCATCGGCGTGCTGTACGGCTACGGCACCGAGGCTACCATGCGCGAGGCAGGCGCGAAGCTGTTCGCGGAAACGCCTGCGGACGTGCTGAAGCTGATAGAGGCATAAAAATCATAAGAACCGCATATACATAACATAAAGGCGCCGCCGTGTTTGGCACGGCGTGCCCTGACCTTATGATGACGGGTGATTGGATGTTTGCGGTTCCTGTTTCGCTGAAAAAATCAAAAAGGCTGTTTTTTGCCGCGCTCGCGGCGGTGGCAGCGGCGGCGGTGCTGCTGGCGGCGGTGACCGTCCGCGCGCTGCGCGATCCGCCCGATACGGCGGTTGCCGACGGAGGCGTAAGCTACTCGCTCCGAGTGGAAAACGACAGCTACAGCGCGTTTTTCAGCCAGCTGGGACTGGATGCAGACGATAAGCCGTGTATGGAGCGGACCGTGCGGATCCCCGCCGTGTTCGATACCACCTACACCGCCTATAACGACCTGCAAAAGCACGCGGGGCTGGATTTGACGCCCTACAGGGGTTTGCAGGCACAGCAACTCACCTTTCCGCTGCACGGCGGCGGCGCGCGCTTTGCCGTGCTGCTGGTGAAGGGAGAGCGCGTCATCGGCGGTCATCTCACCGACGGAGAATACGGCAGCGACATGCTGCCCTTGCTATAGGAAAAGACTATGGAACGGTTAGACAAATATCTCGCCTCGCGCGGCACAGGCAGCCGCAAAGAGGTGCAAAAGCTGATAAAGAGCGGCGTCGTCACGGTGGACGGCGCCGTTT
>ONEN01000105.1 GCA_900316815.1 uncultured Eubacteriales bacterium
TTATATTCCGCTTCATCCAAACACTCCCAACCATTTTATTTTTTCACGCGCGCGGGCAGCGCCGACAAGCTGTTATCTTACCCGCCGCGCCCGATTACCGTCGCCGCGCTAATCAATCGGGCTGCTGCCCGTCGTGCGCCTTCCACTTGCATTAGGTGACGGCGAAATCCGTAAACACCGCGGTAAAGGAGGATTCCTCGGGAGAGCAGGCATAAACACCGAAGCGAATCGTCCCGTTTCCCTTATGCAAATGACAAACCCTCATCTGACGGAAGCGCACGCCGTCCTCCGAACACTCTATGCAGTAATCATCCTCGCGGCGGCTGAGACGGTACCACATGGTTTTGACCGCCGCGGAGATCTCCGTCGTCGCCCAGTCCGAATAGCCAAGATTGGTCACTACGGAGCCGAGGTGCTGAAAATCACCGTTTTCATATTCAACCGATGCCTTGAGCCAGTTTTCCGCATCCAGATATACCGCGATGCCGCACTGGTCAAACCGTCGGTGGCTGTCCGCAAAGCTCGTTTTGACGACAAAGGAAAAGTATTTCTCGTCTGTTTCCAGCTGAAGCACCGGCGCGTTGTCGTTGCGAAAATGATAATACGTCCTCTGCCACAAATCCGTATGCGGAGCCGTGGTAATTAAGATCCTGTTTTCCGAAATGACATAGCTTTTCGGTTCTCTTGTCCAACTCAATTGATGAAGTTCCATGCTTCCTCCCCTGCGCCGACTGTTTCAATCGCTAAATATCAAAGAAGGCAGCGACCTCTTTGATGGCAATAATCATATGGTCCGGGTTGATAAACCGATGATCCGCGTGCTCGACAGAAATAAACCGTATGTTATTGCTGTCGGCAAACGCCTGCGACACACGGAACGGGACGATCTCATCCTCCGTGCCGTGCAAAATCAGGATATCCTCCGCAAAGCTCCGATAATCCCGCTGCGTGATGTCCGCGTCCTGTAATTCGTTCAAAAACTGCCGCGTGATGTTGATTTTGCGGTCGAAGCCGACCGCAACGGCCTTGTTGCGGGACAGCGCCTTTTTCTCCGCGTCGCTCATAATGCTTTCCGACAGCACCTCAAACATATTCACGGCAGGACAGCGCAGGGCGATCTTGCGGTACGGATTGCCGTGCTCGGACAGGTATTTCAAGAACTGGTATCCGCCGAAGCTGGTGGCGAATACGCAGATATCGTCCGTGTGGTACTGCGCCGCCGCGTATGCCGTCACCATGCCGATATAGGCGCCGCAGTCCTCCAGCGATAATTTCTTTTTCACGTCATCCCCGTGACACGGCGCGTCGTAGGTGATGATAACGACGTCCCTGCGCTTTTTCAATACATATTCCGCAAACCGCTGCGCGGCCTTATTATCCTTATGGCCGCCGAAACCGTGGCCGTATAGGATCACTTTTCTGACCGCCTTCAAATCGACGCTGTACATCTTGCACCGGATGCTGTTCCCCGACGCGTTGATGTTGAAATATTTCTCTTTCACAGCTTTCACCTCACTGCTGTTATGATAATGTTTACCGATATCAATCTGCTCTCGCAAAGAAAGCGTTTCTTTGCGATATTATTATAGCACACATGCGGAACAAAAAGCAATCGGAAAGAAAAACGGCAGCGGGTCAGATACGCTGTATGTATCTGACCCGCTGCGTTGTTTCATGCGGGGTGTGTGTTCGCCTGTATCAGGCGTTGTTGGAGGGAGTGAAGTCAAAGGTTTCGGAAATCTCGGCGCTGCCGTCGGGCTTCTCGTAAACCTTGACGATTGCGTAGTGCGAAGACGCGTTGGGTACGACGGGCGTGATTTTGCACAGGAGGGTGTAGTTGGTGCCCGCGACGACCTGCGTTCCCAGGAGCGCCTTTACCTCATACTTCGCGCCGTCCGGTCCCTGACACGCCTTGTCAAGCGCCGCCTTGGCGTCGGGCGTCACCTCGGGGGTTTGGGCTTCCGTAACGCCGCCCGCGACCATGCTGCCGTCGTCGGGCGCTGCAGGCGCCTTTGCCTCGCAGTTCTGTACATCCGTAACGGACGCGTTGCCCTTGAGATCCTCATAGACCGTCACGAGGGCGTAGGTCTCGGCCGCGCCGGGGACGACGGGAGCGGTTTTGCACAGGAACAGGTGATTGGTGCCTGCGACGACCTGCGTGCCGAGGTAGGCGACGGGGGTGTAGGACACGCCGGTGAGCGATTCGGTCGCCTTCTTGAACAGCGCCTTGTCCTTGTCTGTCAGAGCAGGAGATTTTGTATCGGTGTAGCCGCCGGCTGCGGTCTCTTTTTCGCTTGTCTCGGAGGTCACGGTTTTCGCCTTTACCTTAGCCGGGCCTGCGTTGCAGCCCGCGAAGACGCCGATGGCGGAGAGTGCCGCGACCGCGCTCAGAGCAACCGCGATGATTCTGACTCTGATGCTCTTCTTGTTGTCGGAGGTCATGGTGTTGGTGGTGTTGGTGGTGATGATGTCGGTCTTTTTCATGGTGATTACTCCTTTACCATAGATTTCAGAGGATCGGGTGTTTTCTCTGTTTCCCTCTGTTGTGACTACAGTATAACAGACCCACTATGACAAGATACGGACAAAAATCGGGGAAAAATAAAAAATGTTTATATGATGCACCATCTTGCAATCGAGGGCGATATTTGATAAAATGAAACCGTAATACAAACGGAATCACTTACGCGGAAAGGGAGAGGACGGATGAACAACAAACCGATTATCGGCGTTATGCCGCTTTGGGACGGAGAGAAACAAAGCGTCTGGATCCACTCGGGCTATATAGACGGCGTGATCAAAGCGGGCGGCGCACCGGTGCTGCTGCCGCTGACGGAGGAGGACGAGGCGTTTTGCCGCGCGCTTGAAATCTGCGACGGCATTCTTATTACGGGCGGGCAGGATGTCTCTCCCGCGCTTTACGGAGAAAGCCCCAAGTCCGGCAAGGCAGACGCCTGTCCCCTGCGCGACAGACTGGAGGCGCACGCCGTCAAAGCCGCATTGGAGCGCGACCTCCCTTTGCTGGGCATATGCAGGGGGCTTCAGTTCCTGAATGTCGCGCTGGGCGGAACGCTCTGTCAGGATATCCCCTCGGAGGTACCGTCGCCGCTGGTGCATCTGCACACCCCGCCCGAGGCGCCCGTCACCCACGACGTTATCATTGAAGCGGGCACGCCCCTGGCGGCGCTTTTGCAGCAGCAGCGGATCCATGTGAACAGCTTTCATCACCAGAGCGTCAAGGCGCTGTCCCCCATGCTGCGCTGTATGGCGCACGCGACCGACGGCGTGCCCGAGGCGGCGTACATGCCGGACAGGCAATTTATCTGGGGCGTGCAGTGGCACCCCGAAATGTCCTTCCGGACGGACGAAAACAGCCTGAAAATTTTTGAGGCGTTTGTCGCCTCCGCCAAGAATAAAGATGAATAATATCCCCGAATGCAGCAGCGAAGCAGATACGATCGCCGTATCCGCTCCGCTGTTATTTTGCGGCTGTTATTTTGCCGCTATTTCTTTTTCAGATTTTCAAACACATTGTATCGGATTTTCTCGAAATTACCCAGGGTCTCATTGATGACGGTCGAATACGCGAAGGCGCCCGGATGGGCGGCAATGATTTTCTCCATCGCAACGACCTGGTGCTTCTGGACAACGCATATCAGCATTTCCGTTTCCTGACCGGAGAACATACCCTTGGCGGGAACCACCGTGACCGAGTGCTTCAGCTCGGTGATGATCTCCTTGGAAATCGCCTCGGACTCATGCGAGACGATCTCAAACTTGATCCGCTGTCTGGAGCCGCGCAGGATGGTGTCGCTCACCTGGCTGGTGAGGAAGGAGTAAATGATACAGAGCACCACCGGCTCCACCTTTAAATCGTAGACGAAATAGGAGGCGATCGCCACGCCCGTGTTCATGGCGAAAATGATCCACACCAGATTTTGCTCCGGCCATTTTTTATGTATCAGGGCGGCGACAATATCCGTTCCGCCGGTGCAGCCGTTCAGACGGATCGCGGCGCCGTAGATGATGCCGTTGATGACGCCCGAGGCGATCGGCGCGAGGATGGTGCTGGTGCCGTTGTCGGTTTTATAGCTCAGGAAGGACAGGTCAATGACCTTGAATTGCAGCAGCAGCAGCGCAACGGAAAAGGTCAGGGTAAAGACCGTCGTCCGCGCGGCAAAGGGCTTGTCCAGAAAAACAAACGCCAGCACGCACAGCGGAATATTGATCAGCAGGCTCATATACGCAACGGAAAAGTGCAGCTTGTACTGGATCATGGTCGCGATGCCGTTGATGCCCGCAGGCGCAAAGCTGTTTTCAAAAATGAATATCTGATAGCAAAGCGCCATGCCGCACGCTATCACTATCATCGCCGCATATACCGACGCTTTTTTGATGATGTCCTTCGGCTTCGATTTCCTCGTCATCGTCTCTACCTCCGCTTTCCCGGTGTTGTCACTATTATTATCTCAGATTCTCCGCGTTTGTCAAGAAATATCGGCTAATTCCGTTATTTTGCACTCGCCTGTTATTCCGCGTGTGGCGGTCACGCGGATTTTACCGCCGCGGCAGGACGATCAGGCAGGCGGCGGAAAGTAAAAAAATTTATCTTTATCCTCTTTCTCCGCTGTCAGCTCCGACAAAAGCGAATAAAAAAAGTTGTATTTTTTTTTACGGCAAAAATATTGACAAGCAATCGGAGCGGTGTGTATAATATCAATCAATAGAGATTATGTACTTTCCTTTTAAATTTATGTGAAAAGAAACTGCAATAAGCTCAATATATTATTAGGAGGCGTAAAAAAGGCATGAAAAAAACTTATTCATTGACAGCAGCGCAGAACATGCATTATCAGTGGATAAAAGAGTATAAAACACAGCAAGTGTCCGGACTCAGCATCGTGGCGGCTTTTCAGGCGGATATTGACATTCCCCTGCTGAAAAGAAGCATTGAGCTGGAAAAAGAAAGGTACGCTTGCCTCAGGCTGCGGTTTACCAGGCCCGATGAAAACGGCGAAATCAAGCAGTACATCGCCGACTGCGAGCCGGAAGACATGCCGGAAATGGACATGACCGGCATGACCATGAAGGAAGCCGACGACGTGATGCAGCACCTTGCATACGAAACCTTTGACGGCGACGATATCCCGATGTGCGAGTTCCGCATTGTGAAGCTTCCGGAAAACTATACGGGCTTCTTTGTCCACATGGATCACCGTCTCAACGACTCTGTCGGCGTCGCGGTAATGGCTACGGACATCATGAACCTGTACAAGCACCTGAAATACGGCGAGGAGTATCCCGCGCCGCTGGCGGATTTTGAAAAGGTGCTGATCTCCGACCTGCAGAAGGCTTCCAATGAAAAACGCCTTGCCAAAGCCAAGCGCTTCTGGGACGAGCAGCTCGACACCTACGGCGAGCCGCTTTACTCCGACATCCAGGGTCCCTCGGTTTTGGAAAAAGCGCGCCAAAAGCATAACGACCCCAACCTCAGGGCAGCCGACATCGAAAGAAAAGAGCTGTTTGTGGCTGTCAAGGACTACCAGCTGGAGGTTGACAGTATGCAGCGCGCCATCAACTTCTGTCTGAACAACCAGATATCCCCGACCAACCTGCTGTTGCTGGTCATCAGAACCTATCTGTCCAAGATGAACAACGGCCAGGAAGACATCACCATCGAGAATTTCATCTCCAGACGCTCCACGCGCGACGAGCTGACCTCGGGCGGCAGCCGCACCATCTGCTTCCCGTGCAGAACGGTCATTCCGGGCGACACGACCTTTATCGACGCCGCCAGAATGATTCAGAACCATCAGAACCATCTTTATATGTTCAGCGGCTACGACCCCGAGCTCATCAGAGCCGAGATGAAAAAGCGCTACAACACCCCCGATGATACTACATACGTAAGCGTATATCTGACCTACCAGCCGCCGATGAACACAAAGGACCTTAACCCGCACGCTGAAAAAATGCCGATTTACGTAAAGTGGTTCGCAAACGGTGCCGCCACCAAGAAAATGTATCTCACCGTATCGCATCTGCCTGACAGAAAGCTGAATTTCTCGTATCACTATCAGACGGTTGAGCTG
>ONEN01000218.1 GCA_900316815.1 uncultured Eubacteriales bacterium
CGCCTGACCAACGAGGATCTTGCGGGGCAGGACGATTTTGCCACCGTCACCCGCGATTTCACCGACTTTCTCGGCGACGCTGTGCTGATGACCTGGGGCACCTCGGATATCCACACGCTGATCGAAAACTATGAATACAACGGCAGCAGCCGCGTGATCCCGTTTTTGTCGCGCTACTGCGATCTGCAGGAATACTGCGAGCGCGCGATCGACCGCTACGACGAGGGCAACCAGATCGGCTTGGGCAGGTTCGCCGAGCTTATCGGCGTCGATTTCTCCGAGGAGGAGCAGCACCGCGCCGCAGCCGACGCCTATCTCAGCCTTAAGTGCCTTAAGAGCGTCATTCCCGGCTATCCGCTTGAAAGCTGCATCCTGCGCGCCGACTGCGACGAATTTTACGACAGGCTGCTTTTTAAAAACCATTATCTCACCAGCCTCAGCGACCCCGATGTCGACCGAGGTATGCTCAAATTCAACTGCGACGTCTGCGGCAGACAGCTTCGCCGTGTGAAGCAGTGGCGCCTGCACAACAGAAGCTTCACCGCTGACTTTTACTGCAAGGCGTGCGACCGCAGATTCACCGGCAAGGTCGCGTTCAAAAAGCTCTATGACGACGTTAAGGTCACCAGAAAGCTGACCGTCAAGGAAAAAACCGAGCAATAAGGGCGCGCCGAAAGCCGTGTTTTCAAGAGACGTTTTTGTTTTTATTACAGTTTTTTCAAGTTTATTTCATACAGTTTTCACTTTTGGGGAATATTATATAGCCAAGATAAAAAAAGACACGCCGCAAGGCGGTCAAATGAGGAGGCTTAATAATGTCTGACCATTTTTTCGATGATTTTAACAATGATTTCAATAATGAACCCACGCGCGAGCTTGAGAGCCCTCTGCATGAGGACGCCGCCAAAGCAAATGACGCGGCGCAGGAAAGCTCCTATGAGTGGAACGCCGGCGCTTCCGATCGCGGCGGCGAGTATCATTATTCATTTGTAAACGGCAACAACCGCGATTCCGCCCATAACCCCAACCGCTATGACGACTACGCTCCTGCGCAGGTTCAGAGCGCTCAGCCCGAGCAGAGCGCCAACCCTTACAGCAGCAGCTACACCGCTCCTCGGCAGACCGCTTTTGAAGCTGCCGAAAAAGCCAAAAAGCAAAAGGCTCCCAAGGCAAAAAAGACGCATAAATCCGCGTCACGCGGATTTGTCGCGGCGGCGCTCGCTATCGCCGTGCTCGGCTCAACGGCGCTGGGCTTCGGCGGCGGAATAATGGCAGGCAAGATGGGCGGCTCCGGCAGCTCCGACAGCTCAGCTGTTCAGGAAACTACCGCGGCAGGCTCCGGCAGCACCATTACAAACGCCGCTGCAAAAACATCGGCGCTCACCACCTCGGACATTGTAAAAAAGACCGCAAACAGCGTTGTTGAGATTGTTACCGAGGCTACCGTTTCGGGCGGATTCTCCCAGCGTTACGCCGCAAAGGGCGCGGGCTCGGGCGTTATCATCTCGGACGACGGCTATATCGTCACCAACTATCACGTTATTGACGGCGCGAATAAAATCACCGTAACACTGCGCGACGGCACAAGCTCATATGACGCAAAGCTCATCGGCAGCGACGAGGACAACGACATCGCGCTTCTTAAAATCGACGCCACCGGACTTACAGCGGCTGAGATCGGCAACAGCAGCGACCTTGTTGTAGGCGACTATGTAATCGCGATCGGCAATCCGCTCGGAACTCTGGGCGGCACCGTAACCGACGGCATTATAAGCGCTCTTGCGCGTGAGGTTACAATCGAGAACAAGAACCTCACCCTGCTTCAGACTAACGCTCAGATCAGCCCCGGCAACTCAGGCGGCGGTCTGTTCAACGCCGAGGGCAAGCTCATCGGCATTGTAAACGCTAAGGACAGCGCTACCGAGGTTGAGGGTATCGCCTTCGCGATTCCGATCAACACCGTTTCAAATATCATCAAAGACCTTAAGGAGTACGGCTACAGCAGAGATAAAATCGACACAGGCATGAAGTTTGTCGATATCAACTCCTATGATTCCGCGTTCTATTACAACGTTAATCAGCTCGGCGTTTATGTTCTCTCGGTAGATAAGGGCTCCAACGCTGAGGAAGCAGGCTTCCGTTCGGGCGACCTTATAACTGCCGTAAACGGAACCGAGGTTTCAACCTCTGCGGATATTTCCAAGGCGCTTAAGAACAACTCCGTTGGCGATACGGTTACATTTACCGTAACACGCGGCGGAAAAACCCAGGATCTTTCAATCAAGCTTTCCGAGTATGTTCCCTCGGCAAAGCCCAACACCCAGGAAAAGCAGGACGATTTCCAGTCCGACGACAGCCTTTGGAACCGTCTCTTTAACTGGTAATAACCAATATTCAGCCAGTCACCATTTTCAGATAAATGATCTCCTTATAAGTTGCGGCGGCACCCGGATTTTTCTGGGTGCCGCCGCCTCCCGTTGCCACGGGAGGGCAGCGCGCCTTTGAAGAAGTCGGTTTGATTTAAAGGTCGGTATAACGGCGCAACTTAGTGTTCTTAATTGCAAAGGTCTGATTCGCGTCCTGTCAGTCGCGTCACGCGACCTCGCGGGTCACCAAGTTTTCTTAATCG
>ONEN01000146.1 GCA_900316815.1 uncultured Eubacteriales bacterium
CCATTCGCCCAACTACACCGCGCGCTCCGAGTGCGACGGTGCTATTGCCGTGTCAAAAATCTATCCCGAGTTGACCCATGCCATGGATCACCTCGAGGAGGTGGAGCCTCTGGGACAGTCGGGGCTGATGGGCATCGGCTGGGCGACCTCAGGCGGCGAAGCAGCCGCCATGCTCGGTGACAAATACCTCGCTGCCGACGGCATTGAAAACGTGATCCGCGTGCTGGAGGAGCTGGAGGACGAGCACATCCGCGGCGTAGACTTTATTGAGCTGAACGCCTGCTCGGGCGGCTGCGTCGGCGGCGTGCTCAACGTGGAAAATCCCTATGTGGCACAGGCGCGTATTCAGAATCTGAGAAAATTCCTGCCCGTCTCGCTCAACCATCTGGAGGAGGGCGAGCTGGAGCAGATGTTCTGGGAAAATGAGCTGACCTACGACGCGGATATCTTCCGTTTGGACAAGGATATTTCCACGGCAATGGAAATGATGTCGCGCATGGAGGATATTTACGCGGGGCTGCCTCACCTGGACTGCGGCTCCTGCGGGGCGCCCACCTGCCGTGCGCTCGCCGAGGATATCGTCAGAGGCAAAGCAAAGGAAACCGACTGTATCTTTAAGCTCCGCGCCAAAATCCAGAACGTGTATGACCAACTGAAAAACACTATTTGATTGAGAGTTGAGACTTTTCGGCTCTCAGTACAGATAAAAGGAGAAACCGATGACCGTACAAGACTTGATTGAAAAACTGGATTTATCCGTACTGGTTGAGGGCGAGCTTGACCGCGAAGTCGCGGATTGCTACATCGGCGATTTGCTGAGCTGGGTCATGGGAAGGGCGCCTGCCGATTCCGCCTGGCTCACCGTGATGGGCAATATCAATTCCATCGCTGTAGCCACCCTTGCCGACGTCAGCTGCATTATCCTGGTGGAAAACGCCGCGCTTGACGCGGAAGCAAAGCGGAAGGCGGATATCCACGGCGTGACGATTCTGCAAACCGAAGCAAACAGCTACCAGTTGGCGGTAAAAATAAGCGTGCTTTTGTAAGATGAAATATTATTACGACCTTCACATTCATTCGTGTCTGTCGCCCTGCGGAGACATGGACATGACGCCCAACAACCTTGTCAATATGGCAAAGCTGCTGGGACTGGATGTAATTGCCCTGACCGACCATAACACCTCGCGCAACTGTGAGGCTGCGATGGCTGTCGGCAGGGAAATAGAACTGCTCGTTATTCCGGGCATGGAGCTGACTACTTCCGAGGACATTCATGTTGTGTGTCTGTTTCCCAATTTGGAAAAGGCGCTCGCCTGGGATGGTTATGTGGACGCGCACCGTATCAAAATAAAGAACCGCCCTCACATTTATGGCAGACAGGTGATAATGAACGCGTCCGATGAGGAGACAGGGGAGCTGGAGCATCTGCTGCTGCCCGCTACCGAGGTCAGCATTATGGACGCCTACCGGCTGGTCAAATCCTTCGGGGGTATTTGCTATCCCGCGCACATCGACCGCGACAGCCTGTCCGTGTTGTCGGTGCTGGGTGAAATTGATGAGAGCTGCGGCTTCGTGACAGCGGAGCTTGCCGACGTCGGCAAGCTTGACGCGCTGCGCAGGCAGCATCCCATTCTCGAGACGCTTAATATCGTCACCTGCTCCGACGCACATTATCTGGAAAATATGCGAGACGCGACAAACACGCTGGAGCTGGAGGCGCTTACCGCGGAGAATGTGATAACGGCGCTGGATACGCCGCCCTTACCGCAAACTCCGCCAAAAACAGCGCCTTGAATGCGCATTTCCTGTGCTTTTGAAGCGAAATTTGACAATCTTCTATCACAGGACAAAAAAGAGGAATTTTTTCCTTCGTTTATGCCCCATATTGACACTTTCAGACAAAAGAGGAAAAAACTTTAGTAGACTTTTCATTTTGTTTGTGCTATACTAATCTGTGAATAAATATAATATTACACTTTTGCGGTAATATTTTTTTATCGGTATTGACAATTCTAATCAGGGAGGAAAAACTATGCAGAAAAAAATCAGCAGCATTCCGTTTTCGGGCACACCTGAGCAGGAGGCAAAGTTAAAGGAAGTCATCGCCAAAAACATTGACGATCCCGGCGCTGTCATGCCCGTGCTTCAGGAGGCGCAGGACATCTACGGATACCTGCCCATCGAGGTTCAGACAATGGTTGCAGAGGGCTTGGGCGTTCCGCTCGAGGAGGTTTACGGTGTATCCACCTTCTATTCGCAGTTCGCGCTGTCGCCGAAGGGCAAATACAACATCTCCGTTTGCCTCGGCACCGCCTGCTACGTAAAGGGCTCGGGCGATATCCTCAACAAGCTGTCCGAAATGCTGGGCATCGAGGCGGAGGAATGCACCCCCGACGGCAAGTTCTCGCTTACAGCGTGCCGCTGCATCGGCGCCTGCGGTCTTGCGCCCGTACTCACCGTCAATGACGAGGTTTACGGCAGACTGACCGTTGCCGACGTACCCGGCATTCTCGAAAAATACAAGGATGCGTGAGTTATCGCTTAACGTAATGGATGTCGCCCAGAATTCCGTTCGGGCAGAGGCGTCTCTCGTCTTTATCACGGTGGAGGAAAGCGATAAAAACGACTTTCTGTCCATCACCATCAAGGATAACGGCTGCGGCATGACAGAGGAGCAGGTGCAGCAGGTCATCGACCCGTTCTTTACCACCCGCACCACCCGCAAGGTGGGGCTGGGAGTTCCGCTTTTTAAAATGTCAGCCGAGCAGACAGGCGGCCGCTTCAGCATTGAGTCCGAATTGGGACGCGGCACGCAGACGCGCGCCGAGTACGTCAAGAGTCATGTGGATATGACCCCGCTGGGAGACATCAATTCCACGGTATCCATTCTCATCCGCTGCAATCCCGATATTGATTTTGTATTCACGCGCACCACGGACAACGGCACGTTTACGCTGGATACGCGGGAGCTGCGGGAAGTTTTGCAGGGCGTCAGCCTCGACACCCCTGACGTGGTGGAATGGATCGAACAATTTCTGGAAGAACAAACTGAAAATATTTGCGGAGGTGCAGAATTATGAAATCTTTAGCCGAGTTACAGGCTATCAGAGACAGAGCAAAGGCAAACGTCGCTCTGAGAAAAGAAAACCCTAACGCTGCGCGCGTTCTGGTCGGCATGGCCACCTGCGGCATCGCTGCCGGCGCGAGACCCGTGCTTACTGCCTTTACCGAAGAAATCGCCAAGCGCGGTTTACAGGAGGATATCGTCGTCACCCAGACAGGCTGCATCGGCATCTGCCAGTATGAACCCGTTGTCGAGGTGGAGATCCCCGGACAGGAAAAGGTTACTTATGTTAAAATGACGCCCGAAAAGGTGGCGAGAATCGTCAACGATCATCTTGTCAACAAGAATGTCGTGACAGAATTCACCATCGGAGCGATGGAAAGCTAAAGGAGGTCACTGAATGTATCGTTCTAATGTACTGGTTTGCGGCGGTACCGGCTGTACCTCCTCAAACAGCTTGCAGATTGCTGAAAAGCTGAAGGAAGAAATCAAGGCAAAGGGACTCGAAAAAGAGGTTAACGTTATCACTACCGGTTGCTTCGGTCTGTGTGCACTCGGTCCCATCATGGTTGTCTATCCCGAGGGCAGCTTCTATTCCATGGTTAAAATCGAGGATATCCCCGAAATCGTGGAGGAGCACCTCTTAAAGGGCAGAATCGTCACCCGTCTGCTGTATCAGGAAACCGTTGTTGACGACACGATCAAGTCCCTGAATAAAACCGCGTTCTATGCAAAGCAGAAGCGCGTTGCGCTGCGTAACTGCGGCGTCATCGATCCCGAGAAGATCGACGACTACATTGCCCGCGACGGCTATGCCGCACTGGGCAAGGTTCTTACCGAAATGACTCCCGAAGAGGTCATCCAGACTATCCTCGATTCCGGTCTGCGCGGCAGAGGCGGCGCGGGCTTCCCCACAGGCTTAAAGTGGAAATTTGCCGCGGGCAACCAGGCAGATCAGAAATACGTCTGCTGTAACGCCGACGAGGGCGACCCCGGCGCATTCATGGATCGTTCCGTTCTCGAGGGCGACCCCCACTCCCTGATCGAGGCAATGGCGATTGCCGGTTACGCGATCGGCGCTTCCAAGGGCCGCGTATATGTCCGTGCGGAGTATCCCATCGCCGTTAAGCGTCTTCAGATTGCTATTGACCAGGCGCGCGAGTACGGTCTGCTCGGCGAGGACATCTTCGGCACAGGCTTTAACTTCGACATGGAGCTTCGTCTCGGCGCGGGCGCGTTCGTCTGCGGTGAGGAAACAGCGCTGATGACCTCTATCGAAGGC
>ONEN01000187.1 GCA_900316815.1 uncultured Eubacteriales bacterium
TTAACCGTCATGCACGCGTTATAACGCGGCGTTTGTCCGACGTTTTGCCAAACCGACTTCTTAATAGCCGCACCGAGTGCAGCGTCACGCTGCCACTGACCGCCGAGGCACTCGGCTGTCCCTATTGTCAGCGATTTGTATGGTTACTCATTGATGTACTATATATACATAAAAAAAATCATTCGCTTACCTTAGGGACACGTGACAATACGGGACAATACGCGGCAGCATCTTCATAAGAATAAAGTTCATACCCTTGTGACACGTGACAATACGGGACAATACGGGCACCCGGCCGCCCCGTTAGCTAAACGTTTTGTGTAAAATGCATTTTGTCCGGAGGGTCACCCGGATAATAGCCGCGCCGACAGCAGCGGCACGTCGCCGTGGGGATAGCGGTCTATGCTTTTGCCGTGGCGGTTGATCAGGCAGTCGGTCACCAGAAAGGTCTGCATACCGATTTCCCCGGCGCACATATCCTCGTCCACGTCGTTGCCCACCATCAGGCACTCCTCGGGCTTAACGCCGCAGTGCGCGCAGATGTCGCGGTAATACTGCAGATTCGGCTTGCTTGTCGTGCAGTTGTCGTAAAGCGTGATGTAGTCAAAATCGGAGGGGTCAAGCCCTGCCCAGCGGATGCGGGCATGGGTAGCCGGCTTGGGGAAGAGGGGATTGGTCGCCAGAATCAGCCGCCTGCCGCTTGCGCGCAGCGCCGCTATCATTTTGACAACGTGCGGGTTCACCTGCGTCGCCTCCTTTGCCGCGATGAATTCATGGCGGTAAAAGTCGTCAAATTCCTGCTCGTACTGCCACATGTTCCTGCCGCACGCGCGGCTCAGCGTGTCCCAGAACAGCTCGCGGTTCAGACAGCGCCCGTCGTTGTGCGCCATCGCGTGCGCGCCCTCCCATATGCCGCCGGTCAGCGCCTTAGGAGGGAGCTGCAGCTTCTGCGAGAATTTTGCGCTGAAAGCCCGTAAGTATAAATCAATAAACCGCTCCAAATCCATGGGGAGGAGCGTACCGTCCAAATCAAATAAAATCGTCTGCTGCATCGTCATCAACCTCGGTTCTGAATCACTTCATTGTAGCACATTTTTTATCGCTTCGCAAGTTGAAACGGCGGCGGTTTTATGGTACAATACCGTTATCAACCCTATGGAGTGATTCTGAATGAAAATCGTAATTACCGACGCACAGACCGTTTTTGACGAGCTGGTGACCACCGCGCCCCTGCGCGCGCTGGGAGAGGTGACCGAGTACGGCCTGCTGCGCTATGATGAGGTGGCGGAGAAAATCGCCGACGCGGATGCGGTCATCTGCAACAAGACCGTCCTTGACGCGCACAGCCTGCGGCTGGCGAAAAAGCTGCGGTACATCGGAAACGCGGGCTCCTATTCCACCAACGCCGTAGCGCAGCACACCTTCGCGCTGATGCTGGAGGCGTACAATAACACCTCGCGCTATAACCGCTATGTCCACGACGGCTTGTGGAAGTGCAGCGCGACGTTTTCGCCCTTTGTTTATCCGCTTAACGAGCTGGCGGATAAGACGCTGGGCATCGTAGGTCTGGGAGCGATCGGGCAGGCTGTCGCCAAAATTGCCAACGCCTTTCAGATGAAGGTGATCGGCTGCAACCGCAGCCGCAGGGAGGCAGAGGGCGTGGAGACCGTCAGCTTTGACGAGCTGCTGCGCCGCAGCGACATCGTGACGGTGCATTGTCCGCTCAACGCCGATTCGCGGGATATGTTCAACCGCGACGCCTTTGCCAAGATGAAGAAAGACGCGCTGTTTATCAACACCGCCCGCGGCGGCGTGGTGGTGGAGCAGGATTTGTACGACGCGCTGGAGAGCGGTCAGATCGGCATGGCGGCGGTGGATACCATCCGCGTGGAGCCGATGGAGGAGGACTGTATTCTCATGAACGCGCAAAACTGCATCATGACGCCCCACATCGCCTGGGCGCCCGTAGAGACCCGCGAGCGGCTCATCGGCATCGTCGCCGACAACATCGCCAACTTTTTGGCAGGTCACCCGACGAACAGAGTCGATATCAATTGAGAATGGAAATTATCCGTTTTCTATTCTCAATTGTCCATTAACAAGAACGGTCGCTATCGCTCGGAGTTTTTTTCTCTTTGAAGGCGAAGAAGCGCTGGCCGATGTAGTTGCACGCCACAAAGATGCACGCGCCGACCACCCAGCTCGCGTTTGCCGCGAAGGTGTTGACGTCCATGCCGAACATGGAGAGCGACGCCGCCTTGCACAGCTCGCTTACGGCCGTCGCCACAGCGACCCTGATCAACAGGCAGACGGCTATATTCACCGTGAAACGTACCTTCTGCTTCCAGCCCTTTTCCTTGTTTTTAAAGGTAAAATATTTGTTCAGGAAGTAGCTCACAACGCTGCCCACGACCGTGCCGATAAACGCCGCCGTGCCCGCGCCCCAGGAAAACGCCTTCCAGCCGAAGGGGTGAAGCAGCAGCAGCACTACGCCCTCGCCGACCAGTGTGTTGAATATTCCGACCAGAATGAACTTCCAGAATTTGATATCAAAAAATTGCTTCAGCTTATCCATCTTTTTCCTCGTTGTTTTCCTCCTCAAAGTTGGAGAACTTCGTGATGTAAATCGGTCTGTCCTTCGATTCCATGTAGATTCTGCCGATATATTCGCCCAGAATGCCGATGGACATCTCCGTAATGCCGCCGAGGAAGAGCACAGCGCAGAGCGTGGTGACATAGCCCGGGGTGGTGATGCCGAAGAACAGCGTTTGGATCAGTGTGATGAGAATATAAATCAGCGAGATGAAGAAGATGATCGCGCCCATCACCGCCGTGAAGCGCAGGGGCGCTACCGAGAAGCAGGTGATGCCGTCGATCGCGTATTTGAACAGGGAGGAGAATTTCCAGGTGGTGGTGCCCAGCCGGCGGTCGACCGTCTTGAAGGAGATCCACTTGGTGTTAAAGCCCACCCACGAGAAAATGCCCTTTGAAAAGCGCTGCACCTCGCTCAGCTCCATGATCGCGTCCACCATCTGGCGGGTCATCATGCGGTAGTCCATGGCGCCGTAGGGGTTCTTGACGTCGGTCAGCTTGTTGCTGAGCTTGAAGAACAGCTTGGAGAAGAGGCCGCGGAAAAAGCTTTCGCCCTGCCGCGCGTCACGTTTGGTGGCGCAGCAGTCGTAGCCATCCTCCATTGCCGCGAGCATCTGCGGGAACACCGCCGGCGGATGCTGCAAATCGGCGTCCATCACCACCACATAGTCGGCGGTGGTATGCTGCAGACCCGCGTACATGGCGGCCTCCTTGCCGAAGTTGCGCGAGAAGGAGATGTATTTGACATTGTTAAAGCGCGCTGCGAGGCGCTTCATGATCAGATAGGTTTTGTCGCGGCTGCCGTCGTTGACGAGAATATAGCGGAAGGCGTAGGCGGGCAGCGTTTGGATGACCTTGTTGGTTTCCAGCACGAAATGCTCCAGCCCCTCCTCCTCGTTGTAGCAGGGAACGACTAAATCGACTGTCTTTTTGGTTCTGCTGAAAACGTCCCCGGTTCGCCTGCGCGGCTGAGCGGGACGCTTTTTCGTGACCGCTCTGTTGACAGGTGTGGGAGCGGCGTCATACTGTGTTTTTGTTGTCATTTCAATCACCTGCTTATCATTATAGCAAACGCCGTGTCAAAAGTCCAAACATTTTTGATTTTTTTACAAAATTTTCGCAAATTTCTTGTTTACCTCTTTAAAAAAACGTGATACAATAGTATGCGTACAATTATGTAATCAACTATGTTATCAACACGGAGGTACCCTTTCTATGCCAAAAACTCAAACCCAACGGGGGCCGAAGGGCTTTTTGGGCAAGGTTACCGCGTTCGGATCGCGGAACCTGTATGTCTGGATGGCTTTTCTGGTTCCTCTGGCGCTCATGCTGACCGCGTTCGGCCTGATGGACGTTTCACCGTTCGGGCAGGCGAACCAACAGATTCTCGTCACCGACCTGTGGCACCAGTATTATCCGTTCCTGGCGGATTTTCAGTATAAGCTGCAGCACGGCGAAAGCCTGTTCTGGACGTGGTCGGTCGGCTCCGGCGTCAACTACTTTTCGCTGATGTCCTACTACCTGGCAAGCCCCATGAATTTTCTGTCGGTTTTCGTTTCTTCCGACTGGCTGCGCGAATTTCTGATGATTTCGGTCGCGGTGAAGATCGCGCTGGCGGGCTCGTTTATGGCGCTCTTCCTCAGAAGTGTGTTCAAGCGCAACGATGTTTCGCTGATTATCTTCGGCGTGAGCTTCTCCTTCTGCGCCTTCTTCATGGGCTATTACTGGAACACTATCTGGCTTGATACCGTTTGTATCACGCCGCTGGTGGCGCTGGGCGCCGTGAAGCTCCTCACGGAGAACCGCTTCCGCCTGTACACCGTTATGCTGGCGCTTTCGCTGGTTACCAACTACTACATCGGCTTCTT
>ONEN01000106.1 GCA_900316815.1 uncultured Eubacteriales bacterium
TGAGATGGTGAAGGAAGCACTGGAGAAAACACATAAGGCGCGCCTGTTCATCCTCGATGAGGTCATGCTCAAGGCGATTGCCGAGCCGCGTCCCGAGCTTTCTCCCTATGCGCCCAAGATGTTCACCACCACCATTCCCGCTGACAAAATCAGCGAGGTTATCGGTAAGAGCGGCAAGGTTATCAAGGAGATTCAGGCTGAGTGCGAGGTTAAGATCGATATTGAAGAAGAGGGCGAAATCGGTCAGGTATTCGTTGCCGGTCTGGACGCCGAAAAGTGCCGCCGCGCGATTGATATTGTGCAGACTATCGCTTCCGATCCCGAGCCCGGCGCCATGTATCTGGGCAAGGTTACCCGCATTATGGACTTTGGCGCGTTCGTGGAAATCGCTCCCGGCAAGGAGGGTCTGGTTCACGTTTCGCAGCTGGATGTCAAGCGCACCGAGAACGTTACCGATGTGGTAAATGTGGGCGATATTATCCGCGTTATGGTCACCGAAATCGACGACAAGGGCAGACTGAACCTCAGCCGCCGTCAGGTATTGATTGATGTGGACGGTCTGACCCCCGAGGACGGCGGAGACGACGACAAGCACCAGCGTCCGCGCAGACCCCGCGGCAATAACGACCGCAGAAGAGGCGGAAGAAGATAAGCGCGTACAGCGACTGTTTGATTGAAATACAAGCTATGAATATCGGGCAGACAGGTTTGCTTTTGAACCTGTCTGCCCTTTGTTATTACTCTGTTTTCAGCTGTCCTGCCTAAACAGAAATCGGATGAAACCTCCTCTTCCCCATCGGCTTTCTTCGGATTCTTTGGATTAGAAAACAAGCTGACGGGGAAAGAAAACCGGGCAGACAGGGTCGTTCAAAAAAGCAACGCTGTCTGCCCGAGATAAATCATCGGAATTTAATTGTTATCAGGAGGCGAGGCGGGAACCGTTGCCCGCAGTCGGCGCGCCTGATAGAGAAGCATGTAGGGTAACTGATTGTCCGCGTCGGCGAGCACTTCCTTAGCCTTATCGTACTTTACCTTGTTTTCTACCGATTGGTGATTTGCCTTTTTGTCGTCGAGGTGCAGCGCAAACGCATCCCACGCGCTTTTCTTTTCCACCTCTTTCCGCAGATAAGCCACCAGCGTCTCTTTGTCGGTGTCTGCGGTGAGGCCGTCCATTAAACCAAAGGTACTGTCATAAACGGGCATATGGTCGATATACTGCGCAAGATAACGCTGCATAGCGGTTATTTCCTGAATGCTGTCGTGCTGTTTCTTCGGCAAGATTTGAGCGTGCGCATAGAAATAGAAGTCGAAAGGCTCCGTCCGGAAAGCCAGCCAGCGCTGCCGGAGCGTGACGTCATTGATATTGATGAAGCCGTCGTTGTTGAGATCTCCCATCAAGCCGTTGTTATTGCAGTCATATCTGTAATACTCCACAGCGTAAAAGCTGTCAAGCACTTCCTTCCTCATGGCTTCGGTAACCGCAAACCCTTCATCACGCTTGTGCGTTTCAATCTCTTTTTCCAGGTTGCTGCAGGCTTCCGAGAACCGTTTGAAGGGCGGCGAGTCCATCGGAATAATAAACGGATCGCCGTATCGGAACATCGAGACCGGCACTTGGTAAACTCCCAGAAATTGTTCCGCGCTTGCGGTCTTGATATTGGACAGAAAATTGTCATATTTCAGCATCGTTGCGCAAATCTCAGCTGCGGAAAATAAATCTGCATGTTCCTGAATCGTATTATTCAACGATACAAACCGGTTTATCACCTCGGGCTCATTGCTGCGGAAAAACTCGGAGTGTGACTGTATTTCTTTACCGTATTGGTTTACCGCTTCCAGCTCCTGAAGCCACGCCTGTTTGCTTTTGCCGTCGAACTGCCAATATACATCGAGTTCCTCACAGGCAGCCATCGAATCGCTGTGGGTGAATGCTTTGATGCGCGGATATCCCGAGTGCTCGGAGTTGTCGGTTTTCGTTTCGTCTTTCCAGCCGTCTGCCGAATAGTAATAGCTCTCTCCGACTTTTGGGGAATAATAAGTTTGCTCACGCTTATCAAAGGCGGGAACCGCATAGGAGAGCAGGGCTGTTTCGTTTTCCCCGGTGCTGATGCCCACAGCCACCGCAAAACGCTCTCCCGCCTTCAGGCTGACAGGCTCGCTCAGCCTGACAGTGCGGTAGCCTTTTTCGAGCGTTTCACCTGTTACAGTGGCGCGAAGGGTACCGTCCTCGGGGCTTTGGGAGTTGTCGGGAAGGTCGGTGTACACCTTCACCTCATAGCTGATAGCCTGGTTTTGGTTGAAGAACCCCACCGCCTGCAATGTTTCGTCGTCGGCATTAGCGGTAAAAACATTTGCCGAGGCGACGTAGTGAGGCGACTGTTCCACACTGCATGCGTTCGTTCCGCGAAGGCAGTCGTAACCGTAGTTCAGGGTAAAGGTGTCAGTGGTGTCAAACTCGAAGAATGTTGCTTCGGCAACAGCAAGCGTGTAATCTTCGTAAGGAATGTAGTAATATCCGTCCTTGCCCGACCATGTTCCCCAACTGTTTTTGACGATAAACGCGCCGTCCTGATGGGGCAAATACCCGTTGGCGCACAGCTGCTCAGCGGGAATCGTGTCGTCCCAGCCGACAACGCACATCGAATGTGCAAAGGTGCCGCTCATTCCTTCCTGCATAAGAATGACGCCGTTTATGGTGTCAACACCGCTTCCATATCCTTGAACCGAGATTTCTCCCGCACCGAACTGCATAATATACTGCTTCATTTTGGTGATGTCAGACGGGGCTACCAGGTAGAAATCTGTCAGATGCGCTGTGTCAATGCAGTATTGCAGTTCTTTTGAGCCGATTTCCACCAAATCCATGTCGGAATATTGCAGCTTTTCGGAGCAGAACTGGCTGTGATGCGCGTTGTTTAATACCACGCCGTTCCAGCAAGCCAGTGTTATGCCGGCTCTTTCGGCCAGATTGCCGGATTTGAGGTAATCGTCTCTCACGCTGGCGAACTGCGGATTGTACGGAAACAGTCCCAGCCTGTCCGACATCTGATGGGAGGTGCAGTAGGCAAGATGGTATTCCGACAAATCCAAATCCTTGGCAAAGCCGTTGTTTTTTATCAGGCTCGCCTCGCACGCTGCAACGGTTCCGTGCGCCCAGCAGGTGCCATAGGATCCCTGATTTTTGACGGGAGTGATGTAACCGTAGTCGCGGGAGTCGTACCGCGCAGGCAGCTCCTCCTCTGTCTCGACGGCGCCTGCCGGGATTGCAGAGCATGAAAGAAGCAGGATGCCTGTCAGCGCTGCGCCGATAAGTCGGTTGAATTTTTTCAATAGAAACGTCTCCCCTCTCGGATTCCGAATTGTATACCCTTTGTTTGTACAGAATTTGCAAAATCCATTCACATTTATTTGCCATCATTGTAGCACATAGTGCAAGAGAATTCAATTTAAAATTCTATCATTTCATCTCACAGTTTTGTTATTATTTCCCCGGAAATACTACGCGAAAACCACTCTCCCGTAACCCGGGAAGAGTGGTTTTGTCATAAAGGTTATGCGGTTGTAACCAAGCCTTTGTTCAGGGAACGGCGGTTATATCGTTATGGTCAGGTTGTTTAAATCCAGGGTGCTCAGATACTGCACGTCCTTCGCCATGCCGCACACCATGCGGATGCCGATGTTTTGAGTAGGGTCGGTGTTTTCATGGAGCTTGATCCATTCGGTGGGGTCGAATTTCTTACAGTTGTCGCGCATACGGAGCGTCCAGCCGTTGTCAAGCTTAATCAAGCGGATGTCAATGCTGTGGCTCTTGCCGTCCTTAAAGCCGAACTGAATAATATTATTGCTCAGTTCCTCCACAAAGAGCGCGAGCATCATACTCTCCTTGGATGAGGCGCCCTTTCCGCTGCAGAACGCCTCGACCGCCTCGGACGCGGGGATTACCTGTGACGCCTCGGTGACGGAGAAGTCGAGCAGATCTTCATCGGAAACGCCGAAGCCGTCCCTGAGAAAGAGAAAATCCTTTGCTCTGAACGGGAAGCCGCGTTTTTTCACGGCAGCGTACACGATGATGCAGAGCAGGTTAAGGGTCTCGCCTATCAGGAATGACCACCACACCGCGTCGGCGTCGAGTACGCCGAACAGCGCCAGCGCGGGCAGCACAATGAACGGGAAGTTGACAAGGAAGCAGAACAGATCCGATACCACCATGCGCCGCATTCCCTGTGTGTAGTTGATAAAGGCGACGTTAAGCCCGTAGAAGAAGATACTCAGCGCGTAAATACGCAGACCCTTTGTGGCGAGAGACACCATCTGCGCGCCGTCAGCGCCGCCGAACGCGCCCGCTATGGGGTCGGCAAAGATGAGCAGAATCGCCGTCAGCAAACCGCCCACGATGAGCGTTGTTCTGATGGTGACCTTCACCAGCGCCTCTGCTGCCACCTTGTCCTGTTCTCCGAGGATCATGCCCGCAATCATCGCCGTTGTCATAGCGACGCCGAGCATGGTGGACGAGGTAAAGTTAAACACGGTGTGGACGACACCGAGGGCAGCCACTGCCGTACTGGACAAAACGGTTGCCACCATAATCTGATTGAGAACGGCGTTACGGAGCATGGAGGAGGCGGAGCCGACCGCCGAGGAAGAGCCGGTGGCGATGATCTCGCCCAAATCCTTGAGCCGCAGACCCTTAAAGGAAAAGCGGAAGATAATATCCTTCTTGGTAAAGTGGAGCAGCATAATCACCAGCGCCGCGAAGTAGCTTATCGATGTGGTGAGACCCATGCCCAGCATCCCGCCGTGAACCACCAGCGCGTTCACCAGATCACCTGCAACGTCGAGTACGGTCATTACGATCACCGCGACGATAACGCGGTTGGCGTCGCCGTCGAGACGCATGAGCGAGTTGAACTCAAACAAAAACAGCACGCATGGAAAGGAGAATACGATGCCGAGCAGGTATTCGGAGGTGGGCTGCAGCAGATGCGCCGACTTGCCGTGGGCGCCGAGCAGCTGCGCAATGCCGCCGCGGAACAGCAGCACTACCGCCATCATCAGCACCGACACGATAACCGTAATGACCATGCACATGGAGAACGCGCGGCGTGCCCTGCTCTTGCTGCCGGCGCCCAGGTGCTGGGCACAGATAATCTGGGCGCCCGTGGCAAGAATGCCGCTGAATGCCGTGGATAGGTTGATGACGGGCGTCACCAGTCCGTAAGCTGCCATGCTGTCGGAGCCGAGGAACCTGCCGATCACAATGCCGTCTATCACGATGCCGAGCATGGTGGCGATTGCCGCCAGGATAATGCTGATGACGGAATTGCGGAACAGCTTATTAATGATTTTTCCGTTGTTTTTCATAGTGTCACCGTTTTCAGAGTTAATAATCCGAACCGCTTTGTATCCTGCAACATGAGGTTTTCTTGGCGCGGAGAAATTGAGATTTACACGGGGATACGCATATAGTCCTCTCCGCGCTCAATACCGCCGCTATAGTTGACGTCGCAGTCGGTATCGCCGTAGTAAACGCCGAAGTGGTTGTATTCGGAGTGGTGGATGTCCCATTCGGGGTCGTATACCAAGCCGTCAATTTCCGCCCAGCCGTGGCCGCCGCTGTTGCAGGCATAGCATTCATCGTAACCGATTGCCTTGCCAAAATAAGCAAAAGCCGCGCCGTAGCTGTAGCAATCGCCTTTGCCGGTGACGAAGATATCGTTTGCGTACACAATCGGCCAGTCCATTCCGCGGTAAGGCGGGTCGCGGGGAACGCCCTCGAGATAGGAGGTTTTGATGTATTCAAAAGCGGCATACAGCTTATCGTCCATGCTCATGCTGCTGTCGGTAAACTGAGCCAACGTCCTGAGAGCACGGTTGAGAGTCAGATCGCCCTCGCTTTGCGCGACGGTTGCTCTGCCGTTAATTACATTCCATTCGGTGTCCCCTACGGTGACGCCGTCGCAGTAGCCGTAATTAATGGCGCCGTCTTCGCCTGTGTAGTAAAAGCCGTCCACTTCATTTCCCACAACGGCG
>ONEN01000107.1 GCA_900316815.1 uncultured Eubacteriales bacterium
TTGTCAACATACGCATATAGTTTTTCAAACTGCCCGTTGACCGTGATGATTTGTCCGGCAAACGCCCGCTCCGCCTCACCCTGCCAATCCTCGCAGGTGAAAAAAACCAATTGTTCGATTTGATAGTTCAGTCCCTTTATAAGCGCGGCGATCTGCCGCATGTCGTCAGCCGCCTGATACAAGCCGTCCTTATCGGCAAAAACGACCATTTTTACTCCTCCTTGTTTCCCATTGCCCTGTATTCAAGCAGAATATACGGCAATGGGTGTACGCTGCACGGCAGATCGAAGCGACGGTCTGCCGTGCCGTACAACACAGATTAACCAAAGCTGGTCATGGTGGTGGAAAGCGACTGATCGGTTTCCTGCATTCTCTGGGCGGCGGTGTCCATCAGCTTTGCGTAATCCTCCAACATTTGAGAAAAGTTGGTGAAGGTTGACTGCATACCCTCGTATTTTGCCAAAAACGCGTCCTGAGCATCGCCCTTCCAAACCTCGTTCAAGCCCATGATAAGCGCGCGCATTTTTGCCATCGCGTCATCGTGCTGATCCTTGTAGCCTCTGAGTTCGTTTGCCTTGCCGTTGAGCAGATCCGGTGTTACTTGAATTAATGCCATTGATTGATCCTTCTTTCTTAAAATTTTAAATATAATAGTTTTTGGGAATCGCGAGATATCCCTATATATTTTTCAGGGTAATCAGATAATACCCTGTTCCAATGCGAGCGCCTGCACCGCTTCGATCGACGTCAGCGCGTGCTCCAACGCTTCCCTTGCCTTGTCCGCTTCAAGCATCATTTCCTCAAGACGGACGGTCATGGCTTGCGATGCCTGTCCCTGCCAAGCTGACAGCGACTGATCGTCGGCTTTATTGAGAAGCCGTTCCGCATTTGAAAAATAATCGAGCGTTTCAAGCATTTTCAGCCGGTAATGACTGACGGTATCAGTAAATGTGATCGGTTCCACGCTGCACCTCCGTCAAAACAAGATAATCGCCGTTCCAAACGCCGGATTCCCCGGCGGTGCTCTCCAAATCCGGCGAAACGCCCGTCCGTTCGCATACGAGCGCCCACTCCCTGCGGAAAAACGGGAACGACGGATAAAGCAGGGAGAGATTGTCGATGATATCCTTCTGCACCAAACGCATGGGAATGTCCGTGGGAAGCTCCATATCATACGAGAAATGACCGCCGTTCTCTGTGACGGTAACAATGATTTTTTTCATGCTTCATCCTCTCCTGTCAGCGGCTCCGCATTTTTGATTTGGTCGATTTTTGTTTGCTCCGCTTCGTCGCAGCATTCAAGCGCGCAGCCTGCCGCCTTTGCCAAATCGTAAAGCGTTTCTTTCAGCCGCAAAAGCGAGCAGAGCGCCGCGTTCAAATCATTTTCAGCGGCTTCCGCAGGCGGAAACAGATTGAAAACAGCGTCCTCGTTCAGCTCGTTCAACAGCGTTTTGCTTAAATAAGCGCCCTCGTCAAACGCTGCGGACGCGGCAAACAGCGCGTCTCTCAGTTCCTCAATCCCGGCTAAGTCCATATACATAAGGCGCTACACCTCCTGCGGGATTTTGATTTTTTTACATACGCCGTCGCTGTACGCGTAGGCGTTGCCCTTGCCTGCCTCGATCTCTTTTTCGGAGTATTTCAGATTGTTTTTAAAGAAAGGAAAACGGGAGGGAGAACCGCATATGCCCAAGCCGTTTTGACAGGCGATGATCACCCTTGTGAGGGATTCGATCTCATTGAGCCGGGTCGCGTCGGCGGTGCGGCAGGCGCACAAAACGACGATCCCCAGTCCGGCTGCCATGCGGCAGATTCGTTCCATCGTGTCCTTGTTGCGGTCGGAGACCTCGTCCACAAACTCCTTCAAGTCGTCAATGACGATGGCGATCTGCTCAAAGCCGAGCGCAAAGGCTTTTTCGTTCAAAGAGGGCTCCTCCTTCTTCGCCGCGTTCTGCTTGCGCTTTCTGTCGTTAAGCGTCGCCACAAGCGCACCGGCGATCTCGGATATCGTTTGATCGTCGTCCGACGCCGAGTAATAGAGAGCGGATTTTTTCAGCTCCGCAAGGCTTCCGGATTTGCTGTCGATCACAACGGCTTTTGTGTCGCTCAGCAGCCGCGTCATATTCAGCAGTTGGGCGCTTTTGCCGGAATGCGCTTCGCCCGCTATCAGCAGACAGTACCGCTCCGACAGGTCGAAGAAAAACGGCTCTGTTGTTTCAAAGGACAAGCCCGCGACAGCCATCGTTCTCTCGGCGGCTGTGCGCCTTAACGCTTCCGCCGACAACCGTTCGGGCATAACGGGGATCGCCTTTGGTCGAACGCCCTTCCATTCCGCGTTAACGGCGGCGCATCTGCGTTTTATCAGCTCGTTTTGTTCGCGGTCGCTGTCGCAATGAAACGCCGTTGCCGCCTGAAACACAACGGGAGGCTTTCCTTTGAAATACGCCCTTCCCGCGATTTTCGGCAGCTCCTCCTCGGGACGGCCGACGACGGTCGGATAATCGCCCTTGTCGGTCAGCTCAAAGGCGATCGCGCCGCGTATGTTCTGAATGATCTTATAGCGAACGCCGGAGGTGCTGTTCGCTGTGTAGAGCAGATAAATGCCGTAGGTAGCGCCGTCGCGGGCGATGGTGACGAAAAAGTTCTCGATATCCGGGTACAGCTCAAACAGCGGCACGATATTATCCACCGCCACCACGACGGCAGGCAAATCAGGGGAAATATCCGCTCTGTAGGCTTTCAGGGACGAAACCGAATGGCGGAGGAAGAGATTTTTTCTGCGCTCAAACTCCTGCATGATCAGAAGCTGCAGCTTTTCGATTTTTTCCTCCTCGCTGTCCAGCGCGATACCGCCGACATGCGGCAGCTCCGCAAAGGCGCTCAGACTCCAACCGCCCGCGTCGATGATATAGGCGCATATCTCGTTCGGCTGATAAAACTCGCCGATCGCCGTCAAAACGGTTTTCAGCAGGTTGGTCTTGCCGGTGCCTGTCGCTCCGTAAATCGCATAGTGACCCTCGCTTGAAAAATCGATCGTCTGCACACCCTGACTTTGGGTCTTGGGGCTGTCATACAGCCCGATCGGCAGCTGCGGCCATGTGGGAGACGGAGCTTTCTCCTTCAAATCCTGCAAACAGATTTGCTCCGGCAGCTCCGGCAGCCACGGTCCCGGGAGCTTTTTGACGCCCAGCCGTCCGGCAACGGCGGACACATAGCGCACAACCGCCTGCAGCTCGTCAGTGTCTGTTTTATGCGCCGGCTTTCGCTTCGGAATCAGCTGTACCCTTGCGCCGTTCGTTTCCACCAGAGAAACCTCAAACAGCTCGTTTTCGTTTGATGAATCGTCCGGCTGATAGGGCGCTCCGCTGTAATAGGACTGGAATAAGTCGAAGTATTCGTCCTCGCCGACGCGTATATACGCCCTGCCCGCCTGCGTCAGCCGTGCCGCGTCCGGGCGCTTGATCATCTCGCGGCTGTCGTTGATATCCTGCACCTTCAGGCAAAGCCGGAAACGGGAGTTGCTCTGGATTTGATCGTCCACGATACCGCCCGGCTTCTGCGTCGCCAGAATCAGGTGAATGCCCAAGCTTCTGCCCACACGGGAAGCGCTGACCAACCCGGACATAAATTCCGGCTCCTCCTTTTTCAGCTCCGCGAATTCGTCCGCGACGATGATCAAATGCGGCAGCGGAACCGCTGCCATGCCGTTTTTGTACAGCCGCTGGTATTTGTCGATATGGTTCACGCCGTATTGGTCAAACAAATGCTGTCTGCGTTTGATCTCGCTTTGCAAAGAAATGAGCGAGCGCCCGATACCGGCGCCGATGTTGGTGATTTTTCCAACCACATGCGGCAGCGGCTCCAACAGGTTTGCCATGCCGCCGCCCTTGTAGTCGATCAGGACGAATACAACGTCGTGCGGATGATAGGTGAGCGCCATGGATAAGATCCACGCCTGCAGCAGCTCGCTTTTGCCGGAGCCGGTGGTGCCTGCCACCAGTCCGTGCGGACCGTGCGCCTTCTCGTGGATATCCAGCGAGAAAATCTTTTCTCCGCGCATCACGCCGAGCGGTGCCGCCAGCGAATCATATGGCTGCGACTGCTCCCACCGGCGGTCTGCGTGAAGCTCCTCCACACGGCTGACGCCGAAGCCGTTGAGGAAGGTGATACTATCGGGTACGGCGGCTGTTTTGGAAAAGCCGTCCAGCTCCACTGCGGACAGCCGCCGTGCAAGGGCGTCAAATTCATGCCGGCTCAGCGGTGTGTCCGGCGTGAAGAAATACTTTTTATTGGTCTCCGCTTTCTCAAAAGCGGTCGGTTGGTCGTCCACGTCGATGATGAATTTGCAGTGATGCGGCAGAGAATACAGATCGTTGAACACAAACACCGAGGTAACGCCTGCGGTGCTGTCGATATCAAAAAGCTGCTGCATAACCGGCTCCCGTTCAACCAATTCCTTGGAGCCGAATACCAAAACATACTGCGGCAGACTCCTTTTGACCGAGAGGTATGAATGCTCTGTCTGCGCTTGGCGGTCGCTGATGACCGCTCCCAGCATTTCGCAGATTTCGTGAGCGCCCCTGCGGTCAAACGCCAAAAAGCGGAACTGACGGTTTTCGTCCCAGATATGCGGAAACCAGCGGATCGGCTCCCAGACGGCTTTTTCCGCTTCGTCAAAAATGCCGACCAGCCGGACGTCCTCATAGCAATGGAGCGTGCATAGGGAAACCAGAAGATTCTGCACCAGCCGTATCTCCTTTTCGCGGGAGCCGACAATGCCGACCGAGGGATATTTCGCCAGCGAGACCCGTGAAGGAATATGATCGACCAGCCGCGTTTCCTCAATGATTTGATGCGCCAGCTCGGTCACTTCATCTTCTTCCATGCGAAAGGCGGAAGCTTCCTGCCGCGTTTTGACAGCCGCACAGAGCGGTTCATAGCCCATGCCCAGCCGCAGGTCTAAAAAGTCGCTGTCGTGTGGCGTCCGTTCCCACAGATTTCGCCGCAGTCCGGCGACGATCTCCGCACATTCATGGGGATTGGGATTCTCGCGCATAATGATCTCACGCTGTACTTTTGCGACCGCCTCGATACGCGCCTTCTGCGACTGAATGTACGCGCCGTATTTTTCCTGCCGCAGTGCTTCAAACTGCTCCGCTTTTTTGCGGCGCTTTTTATTGGAGCTTCTGTTGGAGGTGACGCTTGCGACAGGCGCTACCATGCTCGCCGCACGCGCCGCCAACATCGCCGGTGAAGCGATACCGACCGCCAGACTGCCCGCGAGCATCGCCGAAGAACCTGCCAGTGAGGACAGCATGCCCCGGCTCTTTTCAAAGCGCTGCGCCTTGTTGGGAGCGTTCGCCAAAATGATATCGCTGACGGGCAGGCTCTCCCTCGCCCTCGGAGACCGCCGGTACACCAGCCGGTTGATTTGAGAGGACGCGTGCGTTTGATGTTCATACACCTTGTCCGTTTTCTGCACGTGTACTTGGATTTTGGAACCGACGTTCTCAAAATGCAGCGCTCCGTTCACAAAGGTGATCTTTACGCTCATAATCGCGAGCACGTCGCCGGGATCCATTCGTGCAATCTCCGCTTTTTTTCCGTTCAAATAAACGCCGTTGGTGCTGTTGCAGTCCTCCACACGCAAAATGCCTGACTCGCTGCGAAGAATAAAATGCCGGGCGGAGATAAACGGGAATTTTAAAACGATATCGTTCTCCTCGCTTCTTCCGACGCTCAGACAGCATTGAAACTGCAGCGTTACCGTGGTGGGCTTGGAAGCGGCGAAGGTGGTGTAGATCAGTGTTTTTGACCGCTTGTCCAGCGTTAAAAAGGTGTCGATCGGCAGATTGGTTTCTTCAATTCCGTACTGCTTCTTGGCGAAAACGGAAAAGCTGTTGAAGTGGATTTTGACGGAAATTTGATTGGCTTCAAAGCCGCTTACCTGCACCGTATCC
>ONEN01000217.1 GCA_900316815.1 uncultured Eubacteriales bacterium
ATCCATCTTATCCGCACCGACAAAATCGGATTGGCTGTTGATGACGTCGAGCATGTCGAGAGAAAGGTCCAGCTGCGCCTTGCCGGGCTTGCCGCGCGCCATGTTAAGGCTCAGACCCTTGCCCTTTTCATCCTCATACTGCTTCTTCAAGCTTTGAAATTCCTGTTCAAGCTCTTGCTTACTGCACTGCAAATAATTCATTTTGATTTCTCCTTATCTGTTTACTGCAGGTTTTTCGCTTTTTACTTTTCATATTGTAACCTATCAGCGCCGGAAATGCAAGTCTTTTTCACAATTCCTGCAAATTCGGTGTTTTGACGATAAAAAAACAGACTCACCGCCGTTTTATCGGTAAGTCTGTTATGATTATTAATAGTACTGGTAATAGTAGTAACCGTAACCGCGTCTTCTGCGCTTTCTGCTGCTGATGCAGCCAACCTTGGCAAAGCCGAGCAGCTTGCAGTCGGCGAGCCTTGCACTCTCCAGAAGGTTCTGCACATCACCGTGCGTAGTGCTGCGCTCCCTGATTACCACCACAAAGCCTGCCACCAGATCCTTCAGCAGCAGCGCGTCGGCTACGACGCCGACAGGCGGGGTATCAAAGATGATATAGTCATACTCATCCTTCAGACGTTCAACCAGCTTAACAAAGCGCGGTGAACAGAGCAGCTCCGAAGGGTTCGGCGGAATGGTGCCCGAGGTGAGAATATCGAGATTAGGCAGCACCTCTCTGTGAACGGCCTCGTCAAAGTCGCCCATCTTACCGATAATGTTGGAAACACCGGTCACATTTTCCAGCTTGAAAATGTTATGAACATTAGGACGGCGAAGGTCGCAGTCAATCAACAATACACGCTTCTCCATTTTTGCGAACGAAATTGCCAGGTTAGACGAAACGGTACTCTTGCCTTCACCCTTTGAATAACTGGTAACCGCAAAGGCCTTGCTTTCGCTCGACGAAAGCGAAAACATGATGTTGGTTCGCGCCGCCTTGTACGACTCAACAATGGCGAATTTACTCATGTCGGAAATCGCTTCTGTCTTGGTTTCCGAGTCCTTTTTTGTTTTTGCTTTCTTAGCTTTTCCGAGTTTTATTTTCATTGACGTCACCTGTTAGAATTTTCAAAATCGGGAATCTCCGCGAACACGGGAACCTTGTAAAGAGCGGAAAGATCGTCATCGTTTTTAATGGTTGTATCAATCAGTTCAACAAACAGCGAAATCACGCACGCGAGAACGATACCTACAGCAACGCCCACCGATGTATTAGTCACTTTGTTGGGAGATATGGGTTTAGTTGGCGTACCTGCCTCACGGATGGTACCGATTTTACCATAGGGAAAATGAGCATGGAACACATCGGCGCATTTTTCCGCCACTACATTGGCAACATTTGCGCACTTGACGGGGTCGTTGCCGGTAACGGAAATCGTAATATAGAACGTTCCCTCCGCGACTTCCATACTGACGCTGCAGCCATCATAATAGCGGGTAATATCACCGGAATTCTGAAACAGAGTGACGCAGTTTTCCGCAAGAGCAGCGGAACCGGAAAGGTCAGAGTGGAATATCTTCTGCGCAACATCATTGTTGCTCTGCGCCGCCTCTGCATTGCCGCTACCTATCGTTACCGGAACCGACGCCGCCTGCGGGTCGTCCGTCAAGCCGGGCTGTTTTCCATAGTTCTGAATGTATATCATGGACGACGTGCTGTACACAGGCTTAATAGCCACGCTGGTATAGATATAAAACAGAAGTCCCACAATAACGCCCGAAAGCACGATCAAGGGCAGTCTGTGCAATAAAATGCCCGCTATCCTTTGGACGGTCATATTTTTTCCCATGGTTTGTCTTGTCTCCTTCAAATTAATGTCCTAAAACTCGCACTTGCCATTATAGTACATTCTGCGGCAATTATAATTCTATAACAGAAATATAACAGCGTATTTGTCAAAAAATAATCATTTTTTTAACGCATTTCATTTAATGAGGAATGACATTCAGCAGCACGCCCGCAGCGACCGCCGAACCGATAACGCCCGCGACGTTCGGACCCATGGCGTGCATCAGCAGGAAGTTGCCGGGATTCTCCTGCTGACCGACCTTTTGAGAAACACGCGCCGCCATAGGAACAGCGGACACGCCCGCCGAGCCGATCAGCGGATTCACCTTGCCGCCGGTGAATTTATACATCAGCTTGCCGAACAGCACGCCGAAGGCGGTACCCATGGAGAAGGCGATCAGGCCGAGCGCAATGATCTTGATGGTATCCAGCGTCAGGAAGGTGCTGCCCTTCGCGGTAGCGCCGACGGTAACGCCGAGGAAAATGGTGATGATGTTCATCAGCTCATTCTGCGCCGCCTTGGCAATCCTGTCCACGACGCCCGATTCCTTAAAGAGGTTGCCCAGCATCAGCATACCGACAAGCGGAGCGGCGTCGGGCAGGAAAATCGAAATCAGAATGACAACGATAACGGGGAAAATAATCTTTTCCAGCTTGGAAACGGGACGCAGCTGCTCCATCACAACAGAGCGCTCCTTCTTGGTGGTGAGCGCCTTCATGATGGGAGGCTGGATGATCGGCACCAGCGCCATGTAGGAATACGCGGCGATGGCGATGGAACCCAGCA
>ONEN01000054.1 GCA_900316815.1 uncultured Eubacteriales bacterium
GCGGCATGAAGGTTGCCAATCCGTTGTCAAAATAGATTTCAATGTCCGCTATCGGCGTATGGCAGCCACTTAACCGTTCCTGCCCGCGTTATGACGCGGGAATGCAAGGTAAAGTTTTCGCTAAACGTCGGTTGCGCGGATTGGCTCCCGCGACACGCGGGCACTAAAAGATACAAAATTGTAAATATTATGCGTTGTCAGATGGCTTGCCAGACGGAGAGGTTCTGTGGTATAATCATGTTCGGAATTCTTCTATGGTATGGAAATTTTACGAGGTGATGCAGCATGAAATGTCCTTATTGCAGCTTTGAGGAAAGCAAGGTTATCGATTCGCGCTCCGCTGACGACGGAGAAAGAATCCGCCGCCGCCGGGAATGCCTGGGCTGCGGCAAACGGTTTACCACCCACGAGATCATCGAGACGGTGCCGATCATCGTTGTCAAGCGCGACAAGTCCCGCGAGGTGGTTGACCGCAATAAGCTGACGGCGGGCATCCTGCGCGCCTGCGAAAAGCGCCCCGTTTCCATTCAGCAGATCGAGTCGATGGTGAACTCCATCGAAACGAAGATACAGAGCGCCCTTGAGCGCGAAATCACCACCGCGCAGATCGGCGAGCTGGCGATGGAGGAAATCAAAAAGGTGGACGAGGTCAGCTATGTGCGCTTCGCTTCGGTTTACCGCCAGTTTAAGGACATCAACACCTTTATGGAGGAGCTGAACAAGCTGCTCACCGAAAAAAAATAAAACGCTTTGGGAGCAGCCCGCGGCAGAACGCGGCGCTGCTCTTATTTTTTATCCCTCCTGCGGTACTTGAATTTTATGCTTCGGGTGTTCTGCCAATAATTAAAAAAATATAATAAATAATTCCGTTTGGTATTGCGCTATCTGTCTAAAAGTGATAAAATAAGTGCAAAGTATGCAATTCACGACATTGTTTGTATCGAAGGGGAATAGGAAATGCAAAATGAGTTTGCAGGCAGAATGTTAAATCCGACAGGCAAACGGCTGCTTATCACATTTTGTCTGGATGTTTCGCCCTCAATGGGCAATGAGATTGAAGCTAAGCGGTCGGCGATGACCATGCTCAACGACACGGTGCGGGGCATTGTGGAGGAGCTGGCGCGCGACAAAAAGCTGCTGAACACGGTTGAGCTGATGTTTATCACCTTTTGCACCGATGTGCTCACCGTCAGCCGCACCATGCTCAGCAAATATGTTCACAGAGATTTCAGAGAAGAGCCCGTCGGCGGCTCCAATATTCCGCTGGCGGTCATTTCGTCGTTTGAAAAAATCGACGAGCGTATTGCAGAATACCAGCGCGCGGGAATGCGCTACCACAGCCCCATTTTTGTGCTTATCAGCGACGGCAACCCCGACTATGAGGAGACCGACGAGACCGAGCGCAGGGCTATGGATCTGGTGACGGAGCGCTGTCAGGCAAGCGTGTCCGGCTCGGTGTGTCCGTTTATCATCGGCATCGGCGACGAGCTCAACGAGAGCACGCACAACACCATGGCGGGCTACGCCAGGGGCTTTATGGACGGCTACTTCCACGTCATGGGCGACGAGGTGCTGCAGTCCAAAATTGCCAAGATGATCGTCAAGCTCTTCACCTGCAGCGTCAAATATGTGGCGCAGAGGGGCAATTTCTCCGCCAAAACGCTGGACGTCACCTCGCACGAGATGAAGCAGGTGCAGACGCAGATCCACAGAGAGATAGAGAAATATAAGCTTGTCGGCGGCGTCGGGTAGGAAATGACTATGGATCAATGGAAATACGGTCAATGCGTTAAGACAGGACTGCGGCACCGCCGGTACGGCGCCGACTGTCAGGATTTTGTTTTTGCGGCTGAGGATGAAAACTGCATCGCCGTCGCGCTTTGCGACGGACTCGGTTCGCTGCCTGCCTCGGGCTACGCGGCAAAATACACCTCCATAGCCGTCTGCCGCATATTGCAGCAGTGCGCGACCTACGATTTCCGCAGGTTCGCCTCCGATAAGAGCGGTCTGCTCAAGGACTTGCTGGAACGGGTGAACGCCGCGCTTGCCAAGCGCTTTGCCGAGATGCACATCGACCGCAAGCTGGCGGACAGCACGCTGGCGTTTGTGTTTGTCTCCAAGACCTTCGGCTTTTGCTACGCGGCGTGTCTGGGCGACAGCGCGGTTTGTCTGATAAAAAAATCGGGCTGCGAGTGCCTCACCGAGAGCAACGCTCATTCCGAGAGCACCGCGTCCGTCGACATGAAAAAACCGTGGATGTACGCGGCGCAGGCGATCGTGGATCTGGAGGACGGCGATTTTCTCGGGGCTGTCCTCACCTCCGACGGACTTGACGGTGAAATCTACACCAAGGATTCCTCGCTGGTGTTCAAGGCGACGGAATATTACTTTAACGCCATGCTCGCCGCGGACGCGGAGGGCGCCCTTGACGAGCGCCTGACCGCCATTCAGACGGAGTACGGCGATTATTACGACGACGATATCAGCGTGGCGGTGCTCAGCAGGGCGGAAAAGCGGATGAAGTTCCCCGACGACCCCACCTGGCTTTGCCGCTGCGGCGCGCGCAATGATCTGACAGAAACCTTCTGTGCGCATTGCGGCAGCGATTTCATGAATGTTTATCATAAAATCAACTTTAATAAATACGGCGGAAGGGCTATGTTCTTCCGCTACATGAACCGGCACCCGGATTTGGAAAAGAAAGTGATCGGTCTCCACGAAATCGAAAGGCGTGTAACGCACACGCCGCCTCCCGCTCCCAAAACAGAGCAGCGGTATGCGCAGCGGCTCCATACCATTCACGCCGTTCAGCCGGAGCCGCAGCCCGCGGCGAACAATTCGCCCCCTGTTGCGGGGCAGCCTCCCGCGCAGCTGATTCCGACCATCAAAACAGCGGAGCCGCTGACGGGAGAGGAGCCGGATCCCGCGCACTTTGAGAACGTGCTTGCCGCCGGTCAGGAGCAAAGACGGCAAAAGCGGATGCTGATTGCCGCGGCGGGCGCGGCGGCGGGCGCAGCGGCGGCAGGCGGCGTGGCGGCAGCTGTCATACACAGAAGCAGCCACAAGAAACCCGATAACGATGACTAGCTGTTTTCACGCTGTAATTTACAAGACGGATATCATATACAAGGAGTATTGGCATGACAGGATATTTCAGCAGCTATAATGTGGCGGTAATCGACGCTTCCCTTTTTGTTCATGAGCTGTCCGTCAATTTTATCAACGAACTGAAAGCCGTCAAATATATCTATGTCGCGGGCACCTTCAACGCGGAAATGCAGTCGATGATGGAGCTGATGCCCTCGCGCAGGGAAGAATGTGAAAATAATATCCGTATGATGCGGCAGGAGCTTCATCCCAAGGAGATGAACCTGAGCGCCTATCCGCAGTACAATAACGATATCTGGGATTTTCTGAACCTGATCGCCGAGCGCCCCAACGCGGACAAGGCGGTGCTGATTACGGGAAGTCTCGGATTGATTCAGCGCGTCATCAGCTGCGGTCTGGGAATTGACATCTTCGACCTGAACCGGATGCGGCTGGTCGGCCATGTCGCCTACCACAATCTTGCCAAGCGGTATTTTGTGGACAACGACGACCGCCCCGCTTCCGAAACGGAAACGGACAACATAGAAGAAGGCTCGCTGCTTTTCACCGGCAGCGGCTTTGCCGTCAAGCTCGACGAAATGCTCGGCGACGGCTTCGGCAGCGAGGGAAACGTTTATTATATCGGAGGCACCAACCGCACAAAGGTCGGCAAAATTTTCAAGACGGGCAAGTTCCCCGCCAACAAATACCGCGCCGTGCTGCAGATGATCGCCAACAAAGAGCTGCAGGCGCTGCAATGGGCGATGTTTCCGATAGATGTGCTCTATGCCGACCCCGAGCGCAAGCAGCCCGTGGGCATTGTGGAGCCGTTCGGCCATACGGGCAGCAGCATGTATGACGACGAGCTGTTTTTCGGCGATACAGGCAACTGGACCACCGCTCTGCTGAGCGTGAAGGTGTCCGACCTGCTCTGCCTGTGCGAGTATATCACCCGGCAGGTGTGTTATCTGAACGGCTCGGGCGTCTTTATTTCGGACTATAACATCAAGAATTTTGACTATCCCCTGAACCGCTCCGACCGGTTTATCCAGATGTGGGACACCGACAGCTTCGGCTACGGCAACTATTTCAGCGGCTACATGGCGGATAACGATAAAAGCAAGAACTATGACATCACCAGGCGCGAGGACGTTTGCCGTCTGTGCAACGACGAGCTGTACAACTTTTTGTTCCAGCTCCTCACGCTGGGCGATGTTCCCTATAATCCCGATACGGGAGAATTCAACTATCTGACAGCGGATTACGGCAACTATGTCCGCAAGGATTTTGTCCCCGCCTCCATCTGGAACCTGTTTGAGAAATTCTATACGGGTAAAACCAAGGCTTCCCCGCAGATGATGCTGTATCTGTTCCGCGAGGAAATCAGAAAGCGCAACACCAACGCGGTGCCCGACTACACCTTCGCGGAGCTGGTGGATAAAATCGAGCCCGGTTTTTTAGAGCGCCAGAACAGCGAAATCGACGGCGTTATCTCGCCCGCGCTCAATCTCAATCCCTACGGCAGGCACACGCTGGTTTCGTCACAGCGAGAGCATGATCCGCCGGGCAATCAGCCGCAGAAGCCGCCCGAAACGGAGAAAAAAAAACCTCCCGTTGACCCGCCTGAAAAAATTATTAAGAAACCGCCCGGGAAGCCGTCCGTGAAGCCGAAACGTCACGGCTGCTTTACATCGATTTTGGCGGCGCTTGCCATTGTGCTCGCCGTCATCCTGGCTGCCGGCGGATTTTTCGGCTGAGCAGCGATATAACATAACCTGATACCCGACACTTTGAAGGAGGATACCCCTATGAACGAGCCGATCCGAATCGGTAATACCATAAAACGACTGCCTATTGTGTTTTGTCTTGACGTGTCGCCTTCCATGAACTGGGATGTGGACGACACGAGCATCAGCCCCATTGAGCTGCTGAACAATTCCGTAAACCTGTTTATCAGGGAGATCAATACCGACGGACGGACAAAGTCCGCCGCCGAGGTGGCGTATGTCAGCTTCTCCACCAATATCGAGCTTGACTCTCCGTTCATGCCCGCGCGCAACCTGGACGACATCCGCCTGAGAACGGTGGAGCGCGGCGGCACCAATATGGCGCAGGCGGTTCTGCGTTCCTACGAAAAGCTGGAGGATCGCGTCAGAGAATACAACCAAAAGGGAATCCGCCACAACGCGCCGTTCTTTGTGCTGGGGACCGACGGCAATCCCGACGATAACGACAGCAACGAGCTGCAGGAGAGCGCCATCAACATGGTGCGCTCGCACTGCGATTCCAAAACGGGCTCCAACGGCATCATCATTCCCTTCATCGTCGGCGTGGGTCGCCGCGTAGACAAAAACACGCTCCTTCGTTACTCCGAGGGCTTTACCAACGGCTTTTTCCACATACACGGCAATTCGGAGCAGACGCAAAAGTGTTTTTCCGACGTGTTCCGCGTTAGCAGCAACAGCACCAAGAAGAGCGTACACCTGAACCTGTCCGCGGGAGAAATCATCGATGAAATCCGCATCACCATGAACAAGGGCGTGGCGGACCTCGACCGCGAGCTGGCAGGCTTGTAATATAAGGGGCAAGGTATGAGCAACTGGAAGTTTACAACCTATACGCAGAGGGGCATCAACCACAGTGTTTGCCAGGACCGCGTAAAAATATATGAGGACAAGCATCGTCTGATCGCCTGTCTTTGCGACGGACTCGGTTCGCTGAACAATTCGCACATCGCGGCCGAGGTGACGGTGAACACCGTTATCGAAACATTCCGCGAGCTCTCCGCCGCCAAAAGCGGAGACAAGCAGATCAAGTCGACGCTGGTGGATAAAATCCAAAGCCGCCTGCAGGAAACGGCAGACGAAAAGGGAATCTCTCCCGTCTCCATGGACTGCACGCTGCTGTTTGTCTGCCTGTTCAAGCAGCAGGACATCGCCGTCATCGGCAATCTGGGCGACAGCGCCCTGTGCATGATCGGCAAGTCGGACGCGCGGCTTTACTGCGAGAACTCCATTCATTCCGACGGCACCAGAGCGGTGCAGGATGAGGACGCCGAGCAGCACCTGAACATGAAAACCGTCAAGCTGAGGGACAGCGTGCAGGGCTTTCTTCTCACCTCCGACGGTTTGGAAAACGAAATATACTTCAAGGGTCTGGACTATGTGAGCAAGGGAGCGGAGCTGTATTTCAATGCCGTTCTCGCGGAGGATCCCAAAAGCGTGATCGCCGACAGGGTAAAGTCGCTCACTGCAGATCCCGACACCATCTTTTACGATGACATCAGCGTAGCGGTGCTCAGCCGCGCCGAGGCGCCCGTGTGCCTCCCCGAGGAGCCGACATGGCCCTGCGTCTGCGGCAACAACAACCCGCTTTACGAGTCCTTCTGCACCAAGTGCGGCAGAGACTTTCTGGATGTGTACAGGAATGTCGATTTAAAGGGCGACAAGACGCATTTCTTCCGCAGGCTGCAGCGCGACCCCGAAAAGCGGGAGCAGCTGTTGGAGTCGCTGTGCGACACGGATGCCGCCACGGAAAACCTTTCCTTTATGAGCGGGATCCCTTCTGCGGCGCCCTCGCCCTATGCGCCGCCCGCGCCGCAGCAGCCGGGCTACGGCTACGCGGCTCCCGCACAGCAGAGACCGATGAAGCAGCAGTCCTTTGCAGTGCCCGCGCCGCAGAACAGCGGACGTCCCGCCCACGCCGGACAGCCGCGTCAGCAGGCAAAACAGAGCCGCAGCGGCAGCACTATTCCCGTGATCGCATGGGCGTTCATGGTCGGCGGCCTGGCGGTGGGTCTGCTGCTGGGTGCCGTTCTGATGGCGCTGGTCAAGGACGCCTCGAACGCGCCGCCAAGGACCCGAACGAGAATAACGCAGCCTGTGCCGGGCAATGAAAACGGCGGAGCTCCCGGCGGCAATATCGGCGCGGAGAACAGCGGTGACAACATCGGACAGAACGGTGAAAATCCGGGGGAACCGCCCTCGGACCCGGGGCAGCAGGGCACTCCGCCGGCAGAAAGCCCGTCGGAACCATATATCGAAACAACGATTTCGCCGAATGATCCGATTATCGGTAAATGGGAATGTAATTATAATGGTACAACATACACATGCAGCTTTACCGAGAATCGCGTGGATATTAAAGATGGAGTTGGCTATGAAGACTCGGGAACTTTTACAAGAGAAGGAAGCAACTATGTCATTTCGCTTAGTAATGAAAAGGAGACGATTCCTATTCAGTTGGAGAACAGTGGTACGACATTGACATTTAGAATAACTTTGAAACCGAACAACGGCGATGAGGAGTCTTTCACATTTACTAAGGAACCATCCAACGGTGACTCGCAGTCGGAGAGTTCGGAAAACGGGTATTATCCTGAAGGTTGATTTTGAAGTTTAAGTGAAAAATACCCGGAATCGCTTGCAGCTTCAACTTGAATGTGTTACTATATAGGAGTGTATTTTATTGTATTTTATTAGGATAGCAGGTGCATATAAATGAATAATTGGAAATTTACATCTTACAAGCAGGCGGGCAGGAACCACGACGTTTGTCAGGACTGCGTTAAAATCTATGAGGACGACCAGCGTTTAGTCGCGTGCCTGTGCGACGGCTTCAGCTCACTGGAAAATTCGCATATCGCGGCGGCGGCGACGGTTGACACCGTCATCAAGCTGTTCGGCGGACTGGAAAGCCCCTCGGTGATCACCCGCAACGGCGTGAAGCAGGTGAAAGAAACGCTGATCGGCAAAATCAAAGAGAATATCGCGCAGGCGGCGGACGAAAACGGCGTTCCCGTCGATACCATGGACTGCACGCTGCTGTTTGTCTGCATTTTCAAGCAGCTCAACGTTGCCGTCATCGGTAATCTGGGCGACAGCGCGCTGTGCATGATCGGCGAGACCGACGCCAGAGTGCTCTGCGACAGCTCCTTCCGCGTCAACGGCAGGGGAGCGGTGCAGAGCGAGCATTCCGCGCACCGCCTGAACCTGAGCGTGGTAAGGCTCGACGACGACGTGCTGGGCTTTATCCTCACCTCCTGCGGCCTGAAAAATGAAATCTATTACAGAGGACAGGACTATATCTGCAAGGGAGCGCAGCTGTACTTCAACGCCGTTCTCGCGGACGACCCGCAGAAGATCATCGGCGACAGAGTGAAGGAGCTCACCGACGGCGACCGCTCCGGCTTTAACGACGACGTCAGCGTGGCGGTGATCAGCCGCGCCGAGACGCCTGTCACCATTCTGGAGGAGCCCAAGTGGCCGTGCGTCTGCGGTCATGAGAATCCCCTCACCGACCCCCTGTGCGCGGGCTGCGGCAAGGTGTTCATCAGCTTGTACAAGGACATCAGCTTTGACGGCGACAAAACGCAGTTTTTCCGCAACCTGCAGGAGAATCCCGAAAAGAAAAAGGCTGTTTTGGCGGCAATCGGCGCGCCTGCCGCGCCCAAGGCGGAAACAGCAGAAGCACCCAAGGAGGAGGCACACGCAATGGAGAAGAATACGCCCGTAACGAAAGGGGAGGAAGCGGCAGCTCCCGCCGAGACGGCAGCCGAAGCGGCCGCGGAAGAGACAGCTGCCGAGGCGCCCGCGCCCAAGCACGCCGCTCCCGAGGAGACCGAAGGCGCCGTAGCGCCTGCCGCCGAGCAGGAGGCAAAGGAGGACGAGGCTCCCGAGGCCGCTGTGGAAGAGGTTTCTTTCGGTCCCGAATCCGAGGAGGACAGCGCGGAGACTCCGGCGGAGGACGCGCAGCCCGCAGCCGCTGAAGAAAAGGGCGGCTTCCTCAACTCCTCCCGCAAGGTTCTGCTGATCGCTTTCTGCGCGGGTATCGCCCTCGGCGCCATTTTTGCGGCGCTGATCACGGGCGCCGTCAAGGACGCGCAGCACGCCGGCAAGCAGGCGCAGATGGTCACCCAGCCCGTCACCGTGCAGCCCGCTACCATTGCGCAGACAACGGTCGCTCCCACAGCCGCGCCCACGACCGTGTCGCCCGAGACCGCTATCATCGGCACCTGGACGCCCCGTTATTTCCTTATCTCGGAAGGTGAGAACAGCGAGGGTGAGCGTCATTCGCTCGATGAAGGCTGGACCGTGACCTATGACTACACCTTCACCGCAGACGGCAAGGTGACCCGCATGGGCAACTCCGTCAAGGAGGAAGGCACCTACACGCGCGAGGGCAACGACTTTATCGTCAACATCAACGATTACGAGCAGCGCTTTGTTCTCAGCAGCGACTGCAGGATCCTTGAGGTAGAGTCGGACAGCTACGATGGCGTCAAGACCGTTTACGCCAAGGAGGGCGACGACTCCGTAAACGAGCAGGCGACCGCTCCCGCGGAAACGCAGAACGCGGAATCTACCACCGCGCCGCAGTCCTCAAGAGGACAGTCCTCCAACGAGGAACAGGACGATAACGACAACGGCCGTTACGCCTACGACGACGAGGATTATGATTACGAAGACTAACGCTGTCCGTACAGTCGGAGCAGTCTGCTCCGCCTCCGTCGGAAGCACCGTGAGAGCAGCGCTTTCAAAATTCAAAATATAGACAGGTAACCGGCTCAATGCCCCGCGGGGTGTTGGGTCGGCTTTTTTTGGGGATTATCCTTTCCGCTTCTGTCGGCGAAGCGCCCGTAGAAAGATCGGTTCCTTTGGTGAAGGGGAGAGGGAAAGGCGGGAAAACAAAACAGAATTGAATATAAATTTATTAATTAGGCTCTGCTGAAAAAGCTCTCCGACAGCGAAAAACCACAATATATCAAACAATTTCTTCCATTTCTCCACAAGATATGGTATAATACTCATATAGCG
>ONEN01000196.1 GCA_900316815.1 uncultured Eubacteriales bacterium
AAGGAACAAGCGGAGCCTGAGGCTGCGCCTCAGCCGAAAGCCCCGGAGCCGCCGCTGGCAAGCCCTCAAAAAGCTCCCGAGCCCGAAGCGTGGCGCTGTGACTGCGGCGCGGTAAGCACCGGAAAATTCTGTCCGCTGTGCGGAAATCCAAAGCCGGAGCTGCCGAAGCCCGAGCTGCCAAAGCCCATTCAGCCAAAGCAGGAGATATCCAAGCCCGAGCCGCCGAAGCAGGAAGCTCCCGAGCCGGAGCCTGAAAAAGAAGCGGAAGCGGAGCCTGAAAAGGCTTTGGAGCCGTCCGAGGAAAAGTGCGCGGAGCCCGACTTCACCTCAAGGGAAATGCCGCGAATGAGCAAATTCTATTATTCCGACGTGATGGGCGACTCCGATGACAGCGCCTCAGACGACGGAAAAACTCGCGTTATGTTTGAGGAGATGGAGGATGAGCTGCCGCTGGGCTGGCTTACGGTCGTCAACACGTCCTCAAAGGGCGCGGTGTTTATGCTGACCTCCGTAAAAACGACCATAGGAAGGGGCAGCGCGGAGCAAAGGGTCGACGTCGACCTGCGCCGTGACCGCAGCGTTTCCAGAGGGGTACAGGCGACGCTCGTCTATGACCCGCTGAACAAAAAATTCTTCCTCCAAAGCGCCGGAGGAAAGACATTTGCCTATATAAACCGTGAAATATTGCTGACATACGCTGAGCTTAAGCCGTATGACCGCGTAAGACTCGGCGAAACGGAGCTTGTGTTCGTTCCGCTTTGCTGCGGGGATTTTTCGTGGTGATGAGCGCCAAAAGCATCGATTGGAGATGAGCCGGTGAACTACTGCCCTTTTTGTATGAATGAGCTGACGCAGCAGGATAAAGTTTGCCCTGTCTGCGGGCGCGACCCTGCAGACTACCGTCCGCTGCCGCACACGCTCGGCGTCGGCGCTGTACTTAATAACCGCTATTTGGTCGGAGGCGTCCTCGGTGAGGGCGGCTTCGGCATTACCTATATCGGCGTCGACACCCTGCTGCAGGTTCGCGTCGCGATAAAGGAGTTTTTCCCGAACGGGATGGTCAGCCGGAACAACACGGTCTCGAACGCGGTGCAGAGCATCAGCACCGAATCCGCCAAGGAGCTGTTTTCAAAAAGCCGCGAGAACTTTTTGCGCGAAGCCCGCACGCTCGCGAAATTCCCGAACGAGCCGGGCATCGTCGCGGTGCGCGATTTCTTTGAGGAAAACCACACCGTTTATATCGTTATGGAATATCTCGACGGCATCACCCTCAAGAGCTATTTGAAGCAGGTCGGCAGGATATCGCCGTTCAACACCGTTTGCCTGCTTATGCCTGTTTTCAGGTCGCTGCGGAAGATACATTCCAAGGGCTTGATCCACCGCGACATAAGCCCCGACAACATTATGCTCACCAAGAGCGGCAAGCTCAAGCTGATGGACTTCGGCTCAGCGCGATTCTACACAAACAGCGACAGAAAGATGTCGGTCGTGCTCAAGCAGGGCTTCGCCCCCGCCGAGCAATACAGCCGCAACGGCGAGCAAGGCCCCTTTACCGACGTCTACGCGCTCTGTGCTACGATTTACACATGTATCACAGGTAACGTGCCTCCTGACAGCATTGACCGTCTGAGAGGCGATGTCCTGCCTCCCCCGTCGCAGCTGGGCGTTCGGATTTCTGCGGCTCAGGAGAGCGCGCTGATGCACGGTCTAGCCGTCAGAGCGGAAGACCGCTGCCGCAGCATGGACGAATTGATACGCGAATTCTCCGGTGCGCGTGCTGCCGGCGCAAACCGCCGCATCCAATACGACCGTCCCCCCGCTAACTACGGACAACAAGGCCGCCGGGAAGACAGCAGACCTGTTACAGGTTATCACCGGGGTACAGATGCGGAACAGAGTACGCAGTATGCAAACAGCTATAACGGAGCCCCTGTTAACGGAGGCAACGGCTACAACAATGTTCCGGTCTATAACAACGTACCTGTCTACAACAACAACGTTCCCGTAAACAACGTTCCGGTGAACAACGGCAACTACGGCGGCGCTCAATATCCGGGCGGTTACAACTACAGCTATGAACCGCCGCAGAAACCGAACAACGCGCCTGTTATCGCAGCGGTTATTATTGCTTCGGTATCTGTTATGGCGGTGATCGGCGTGCTCGCCTATATATTCTTTGCTAACCAATCCGGTACAAGACCGTCTGAAACCACCGCTCCTATTTCAAGCTTCAGCACCATCTATCAGTCGTCGGATGACAGTTTAAGCGAGAGCTCAGAGGAGGAAGCCACCGAAGAACCGGAAACGCCTCCGCCCGCAACAACGAAATATGTTGAACCGACAACCGAAAAACCCACACCCGTACCCACCACACTGCCGCCGCCAACTACCAAAGCACCTGCTGCCAACGGATGGACGGAGAGCACGATAAAATCTTATATAGAAACCTATATTGTTCCCCCGTGGACAGAAGATGATAAACGGATGAGCGAAAGTCAAAGCGGCGGCTCAAGCTACGACTACGTCAAATGCAACAACAACCGCCTATGGATAGGAACCAAAGGCTCGTTCCACGATGACGACGAGGAAAAGGAATGGTACTTCTTTGACTCTAATCACCGGCTGTATTTCGTGTACATCCACAGGGACGACTATTATTATCGCTGTTATGTGGCTAATGACGAGGTAATCAAATATACCACAGGAGATTACGATTCCACCCAGTCGCATTATTACGTCTGTAACAGCGACTTTAACTCCGGTATGCAGGGAATTGTCGATAGAGCCTACACCGCCCTTTCACAGACGAGCTATTAAAGCTGACTAACAACCTCGCAAGAATATCGGGCAGAAAGGTGAGCTTTGAACCACCTTTCTGCCCGATTTCATCTCTCCTGTTTTGACAAGCTTCCCTCCGAACGGAAATCCTCTTTTGTGATTTCACCATCACAAAGTAAAAAGACACCCGTTGGGTGTCTTTCTTTTGGAGCGGATGACGGGGCTCGAACCCGCTACCTCCACCTTGGCAAGGTGGCGCTCTACCAGATGAGCTACATCCGCATGTTATTTGGTGCCTCCGG
>ONEN01000123.1 GCA_900316815.1 uncultured Eubacteriales bacterium
AGAGAGAACTGGAGGAAAAGGCGTTCCGTCTGGGAGGCGGCGGCTACAGCGCTCCCGTTCAGCGGGCGGAGGATTTTCTGCAAAACCGGCGCAGCACGCGGTTGGGCGAGGTTATCCCTTCCGTCGGACCGTCCTACACGCTGTGCAACCTTCATGACATTCTGCCCGCCTCTATCGGCGACAGTATGCGCGAGGCGATAACCGCCATGGGCAGGCGGCTCCGCGGCTTTGACGACGGCGACGCGGTGCTGACGGGCGTAGAAACGCGCTCGTCCTCTCCGGTTCGGATACTGCGAGGCGCGGACACCCTGCAATCCCTCTCAGTCAGCGGATTATTCCCCTGCGGCGAGGGAGCGGGCTACGCGGGCGGCATTATTTCGGCAGCCGTTGACGGCATTAAATGCGCGGAAAAAATCATTACGCCGCCATCCGCCGGCAACCCCTGAATTGCAATACTTTTTCGCATAAAAATACAAAAAACTGTGACTGTTTTCTTGTTGATATTTCGTATTTACAACGTCGTACTTTTTTGTTATGATTATTCCTGTAAGAAAAATAATGTTCTTAGGAACAAATATCCCTTTCAACTTATAGTGAGGAGAATTGACAATGAAACATTGCACCAACTGCGGAACACAACTCAAAGACGACGCGGCGTTCTGCCCCAACTGCGGCACTCCTGCAGCAGCCGCTCCCAATCAGGCTCCTGTTCAGCCCCGGGATCAGTATCAGGCTCCTGTTCAGCCCCGGGTAATGAACGGCGACGCGGACGTTCAGGCCAACAGAGGTATCGCATGGCTTTCTTACTGCGGTCTGCTTCTTCTGGTTCCCCTGTTCGCGAGAAAGAATTCGGAATACTGCAAATTCCATGTTAAGCAGGGCGCGACGCTCCTGGCTGTGGAAATCGCTTATTTGACTGTTACTCAGATTCTTCTGGCTATTATTAATGCTGTTGCCCCCGGCAGATATGAGTATCTCTATTACTACGCAAGGGTTTATACGCATAGCGCGGTTTACAACGTTTTTAACGTCCTGTTCGCGTTGGGTTACATTTTCATCGGCGTGCTGGCTATCATCGGTATCGTTAACGCGGCTACCGGCAAAAAGAACAAGCTGCTCCTCGTTGGCCAGATTCCCTGGGTCGAGATGCTGATGGACAAAATTTACGACGCGCTCAACAAATAAAAATTACATAAACGCAAACGAGGAAATGACCGAAATCATTTCCTCGTTTTTTGCGACTGCGTCTGTAAGCCGGGTTCTGTCTTGAACAGCCATCTATCTTGGCGGTCGGTTGCCCGATCCGCTCGGCGCCACCTCCTCGGGACGCGCCGAGCAAGCGCATTGTGTCCCTCCACGGTGTTGCTTCAAATAGGGTTTACACGGCAGGGCAGTCTCCTGCCCTCCGGTGAGCTCTTACCTCACCTTTCCACCCTTCCCCGAGCGTCCTGCGCCCGGGAGGTTATTTTCTGTTGCACTATCCCTGGGGTCGCCCCCGGCGGCCGTTAGCCGTTATTTTTGCTCTGTGAAGCCCGGACTTTCCTCGCGCAGACCCTTTCGGGCGCTGCCTGCGGCTGTTCGGCGCACTCGCATTATTATTTTAAATCAAAAGCGATAAAATGTCAAATACATCTTGCCATCAAACAGAAATTGTTTTATAATGCGGAGTGGCAGGAAAGGAGTCATCACATGGATATCAGAGAAGAATCATTAAAGCTGCACTACGACTGGAACGGCAAAATCGAGGTCATCTCGCGCGTTCCCATCAATTCCTCGGAGGATCTGGCGCTCGCCTACACCCCAGGCGTTGCCGAGCCCTGTCTGGAGGTGCAGAAGGACATCGACAAAAGCTATGAGCTGACAAGGCGCAGCAACCTTGTGGCGGTCATCACCGACGGCACCGCGGTGCTGGGTCTGGGCGATATCGGCCCCGAGGCGGGAATGCCCGTTATGGAGGGCAAGTGCGCGCTCTTCAAGGCGTTCGGCGATGTGGACGCCTTCCCTCTCTGCGTCAAGAGCAAGGACGTGGACGAGATCGTCAACACCGTTTACCTGATCAGCGGCTCATTCGGCGGCATCAACCTGGAGGACATCTCCGCGCCGCGCTGCTTTGAGATCGAGCGCAAGCTCAAGGAAAAGTGCGACATCCCCATCTTCCACGACGACCAGCACGGCACCGCCATCATCGTGGCGGCCGGTCTGCTGAACGCACTGAAAATCACGGGTAAGAAAATAGACGAAATCAAGGTCGTGATGAACGGCGCCGGCGCGGCGGGCATCGCCATAGCCAAGCACCTGATGAACATGGGCGTAAAGCACATCACCATGTGCGACAGCAAGGGCATCATCTGCAAGGGTGATGAAAAGCTCAACGCCGTGAAGCGCGAGATGGCGGAGATAACCAACCTCGAGCATAAAACAGGCACGCTTGCCGACGCGATGGCCGGTGCGGACGTGTTCCTCGGCATTTCCGCCGCGGGCTGCGTCAGCGAGGACATGGTCAGAAGCATGAACAGGGACGCCATCCTCTTTGCCATGGCGAACCCCACCCCCGAGATCATGCCCGACCTCGCCAAAAAAGCGGGCGCTGCCGTTGTGGGCACGGGCAGAAGCGACTTCCCCAACCAGATCAACAACGTCCTCGCCTTCCCCGGTATCTTCCGCGGCGCGCTGGACTGCCGCGCGAGCGACATCAACGAGGAGATGAAGATCGCCGCGTCCTATGCCCTCGCCTCCATCATCGAAGAGAGCGAGCTGAACGCCGACTACATTCTCCCCCACGCCTTTGACCCCAGAGTGGGCAAAGCGGTTGCCGAGGCCGTTAAAAAAGCGGCAATCGAGTCCGGCGTGGCAAGAATTTAAAAATTTTGACCGTGATGAACGCGGTCAAAAAGAATTGACAATGTACAATTGAAAACGGAAAATTTCGGTCGGGAAGACAGCTTGGCAATAGCTTTTCCCTTTGTTCCCGACCGCAGTAAAAAAATCACATGAAACCGGGAATAAAGGTCGTTAACATACAAACCTTTATTCCCGCCTTTTTTATTTCCAACTGTAACAACGTACCGAAAAAAAGCAAAACAGCATTGCAAAATTGTGACGATTGTGCTATAATACACCGTAATAAGCAATTTCATCACACCACCATAAAAGGAGAACAGACTATGGCTATTGAACTTGTATTGGACGGCGCCTCCTCCGTTGAGGATCAGGCTCCTGTTACCCCTGCCGTGACAACCGAGAGCGTGCTTGCGGAGGTAGAAAAGCTCACGCCCGAGGAGCAAAATCAGATTGAGCAGTTCTCTCAGAAGATCGACCTGCATAAATCCGAAATCGTGATGAACTACGGCGCGACTATCCAGAAGCAGTCCGCCTCCATCGCCACCAAAACCCTTCAGGACGTAAAAACCAAAAACACGGGCGAGGTGTCCGCTCTGCTCGTGGAAATGGTCGGCGCCATGAACGGCCTCTCCGGCGGACAGGATCACGGCGGCTTTATTAAAAACTTTTTCAGAAAAGTGAAGGGACAGGCGCTTGCCACCCGCACACGGAACGAGAGCGCCGAAAAGACGCTGGAGCGCATCGAGAAGCAGCTGGAGGGTCACAAGCTCACCCTGCAAAAGGATATCCAGATGCTCGACGACCTCTATGATGAGAACTGGGAGACCTTCAAGGCGCTCACCCTCTATATCAAGGCGGCGGAGCTGGCGATCGACAAGGCAAAGAACGAGGAGCTTGCCGCCCTCTATTCCACGGCGCAGACCTCCGGCCTGCCCGAGGACGCCATGAAGGCGGACGAATTTGCCAAGCAGATCGAGCAGTTTGAGAAGCAGGTACACAACCTCCGTCTCACGCGCACCAACTGCCTGCAGTCCGCGCCCCAGATCAAGATGATCCAGCATAATGATATGGATATGGCTATGAAGCTGCAGTCCAGCATCGTCAACACCATGCCGCTGTGGCGCAAGAAAATCGCCATGTCCATCGCCATCAATAATAATATGAAGGCGGTTGAGGCCTCCAACGCGGTTGACGACCTCACCAACAGAATGCTCAGAGAGCAGGCGGCGCAGTTCCATATGTCCGTGGTCGAGTCCGCCAAGGCTTCACAGAGAAGCATTATCGACATTGAGACCATCGACTACGTCAACAAGGAAATCACGGGCGCCGTGCTTGACTACATCGCCATTGAGCAGCAGGGTCAGCGCGACCGCGAAAGCGCCGTCAAGGTGATTGCGCAGTCCGAGAAGGAGCTGGTGCAGGGCGTGCTCTCCGCAGCCGCGAAAAGGCAGTAATTCCGGCACCCCTTCCCCCGTCATCCGTCAAAACACAACCAAAAGGAGTTTATGATGTCCCGAATTCCTAAAATACTGGGCGCCATATTAATTGCCGCCGGTATTATCGGCGTGCTGGCAGCCAATGCCGCAACGCCCTCTCTGATCGTGGCAGTCGGCATCCGCGCTGTTCACGCTATGCAAATCGCCGCCTTCGCCGCCATCGGCGTCGGCGCCGCGGCGGTCGCCCTCGGCTTTGTTCCCAATATCAAGCGGCTTGTGGAAAGCAACAACCGTCAGAAAATGCTGCACGGCAAAATCGCCGAAAAGCAAAAGACCTTTGACGCCTATGCCAAGGACAGCCTCAATCCCGCTAAAACCCGCGAGCGTCTGGACGACCTGAAGGAGAGCAACCCCAAGCTGACGCCATTGGTGGACCGCTGTGTGTCGCAGATGAACAGGATGGACAAGCTGCAGGCGCGTTATCAAACGCTGCTTGAAGCCAATGACGCCACCTATCTGCAAAACACCGTGCCCGTTATCGACGACGCGGAAACCAGAATGTGCCGCAATATGCGCAATATTATCAACTGCTGCATTCTGGTGGAGGACGGCTCCGACGACCTTTCCGAATTTGACAACCAAATCATCGGCAAGGCGCTCAGCGACAACGAAAACGAGCTGCAGAATGTCGATACCCTTATTCACTACGCAGTCAATTACATCAACAATTACCAGCAAAACGGCGTGACCGATATGAGCGAGCTAAAGGCGTGGATTGAGGTCATGCGCCAATCTACGGAGGAATCCAACAATGAAATTCGGTAAATCCATCTTGTGCGGCGTTCTTTCCGCCGTGGTTCTCCTGTCCTCCATGGCAGGCTGCACCGAATATAAGCAGGGTGAGGAAAAGGTTTATTCCTATGATGAAGCCATCACCGAGCTGGAAGCATTCAACAAAAAAATCACCACCGACACCAAAACACCCCGCCTGGACATCTATGACGAGGAGGGTGAAAACAA
>ONEN01000108.1 GCA_900316815.1 uncultured Eubacteriales bacterium
CGGTACCGGCTGCGCTTGCGCCGCGCCCGATTGACTTCCGCGTCTGCCCAGCACAAGCGCGACGATAATAACGGCAGCGACCAGCAACACGGAAAGGGGGATATACCAGTACTCAACCAACAACAGCATCATCGTTCCCTCGGGTGGCATAGCCACATCCGCCAACAGAGAAAGTACAAACGGCTGCATCATCGAATCTCTCCTTTACTGCTGCGGCGGATAACCGCCGTTATAGGGCGCGTTGCCGGCATTCGGGCTTCCGTTTCCGGGCGCGTTTCCTCCGTAGGGCGCGTTGCCGGGCAACCCGCCGTTGTACGGATACGTCGGCGCCGTCTGCCGGCGTCCTCTCTTTTTTACCAAAACAATGCCGATCACCGCCAGTATCGCGGCAAGCAGCAGCGGAATCACCACAAACAGCGCGTTTACCAGAAAGTTGTCGCCGCCGCTCTTGGACGCGGGCGGCGCGGTCGTCGGTACCGCAGTAACCGCCGCGGCGCTTCCCGTCGTTCCGGGGATCGTCGTGTCGGGGATCGTCGTGTCGGGCACCGTCGTCACGGGTGCTTTTGTTGCCGGAGCGGCAGTCGACTCAGGCTTCGCCTCCTCCTCTTGGGACGCCTGCGCGGGAGCTTCCGTTTCCGGCTCCTCGGTGCGGCTGTCGTCCTCCTCAACCACCGATTCCACCTCCGATTCCGGTTCCGCAGGCGGATCGGTATGGGTCGCGTACCACTCAGGGGGCAAAATAGCGTCGGCAGTCAGCGGCGTATTCCGAAATACAGACATCTTCTTCACTCCTTATCCGTTCGTTTCACCCGTTTGGCGCAGATGATACTCAAAATCACCACGCACAAAACGGTCAGTATTGAAATCATCACACAGTTCACGAGCACAGAGTGCACGCGGAAAAAGAACACGGGCAGCGTGCCCAGAAACAGTCCGATGGTCGTCAGGCCGAAGGCGACGCCCGGCAAGCTTTGCATACGCGATACCAGCAGCGCCAGCGAAACCGCCATCGTCATGCTGAAAAACGCGATGCCGATCAGCGACAGCGCCATGACCGTATCGCCGAACAGCAGAAACGGCAGCGCGCCGATCGTGCTGATCAGAGCCGTCAGACGGATGCCGATGCAGTCGATCAGCACGCCTCCCATCGCCTTGCCCACGCCCATAAAGACGTAGAGAGCCACGGTTTGCAGCTCTGTTTTGTTCCATGAGGTGGGGATTCCGTACGCCATGAAGGCGCGCACCGCCACCACAACAACCGCCAGCACCACCACCACAGAGGTGCGGATGCGCGGATTGGCATAGTTATACAGGCGCAGATTTTCCTCGCCGCCGCGCATATTCAGCCGCTCGGCGAGCATGATCGGCACCAGGGACAGCAGACTCAGCCCCAGCACCCACGGCGCCGCAACGCCGTGCGCCGACAGCAGCTTGCCCGTCACCACGCCGAAGGAGCCGCCCGCCACGAATACCGCGCTCGGCGACATTCTGCCCGCCGAGGAGCGCAGCGTCACCTCCGCGCCCCGGATATGCACCAGGCAATTGCCCAGCGACAGCACTGTCACGGTCAGGAATACATTTCCGCCGAGCATCAGGCACGCCACCGCCGCGGAGGTGATCAGCGTACCCCACAGCGCGAAATTCACATACAGCCCGCGGTCGCGCAGCCAGCCGAACAGCCCCTGGGGCACAAACGCCGCAAAATCGTAAATCAGCGCCAGCACCCAGATGTACGGGCTCTGCGTGTAGCAGGTGAGCACATAAAAGGAGGTCACTTCCACCAAAAAATGCACCAGAAAATACAGACCTCCCTGCGTGTTTCCTCGTTTCATTATCATCCTCCCGTTCAACACAATTTCATCAGTTTGCACCACTGAGCAGCAGGGCGGCTTTTCCGTGAACGCCGCACCTCTTACAGGCGGCAAAATATACCTCATGCCGTCCTTTGTGAATATTACTCATTATATGCCGCTCATATAGCGTCTGCAATTGTCAACTATTGTATAGTATAATTTCATTATAGTAAAAATCGCTTAAAAGTCAAGCCGAATGCCCGAAAACAACGGAGAATTTGACAACAGGATTTTTTCAATATTTCATTGACAGATTGTGACAAAATGCGTTATAATATGGTTCGATAACAATTTCAGAGAAGGGGACTTCGTACATGAAAATAGGCAGAGCCGCAGTAGCAGCGCTCATCGGTGCCGCTGTTATCGTTGCAGGTGTCGCCATCACAGGCTTCGCCATCACGAGCAACGGCAGCAAGTCCACCCAAACCGCACAGAACAAAGACAAGTCGCTTGCCGCTTCCGTGCGTACACAAATCGAAAAGCCTCTTACCCTGGCAAAGGGAGAGGTAAAGAACCTCAAAAAAGTATCCGACGATCCCGACCATCTCTCGCTGACCTGGGACAGCGTCCCCGAAGCGATCGGCTATAACATCTATCTTTGCGACAAGGACGGCGATAACTCCTTCCACAAAATTGCCGCAATCAAGAACACATCAGCCGACCTGCAGAACCTGCAGAGCTCCAATGTTTATTGGATCAAGGTTGCAGCGTGCGTGCGTGAGGGAGGAAAAACACTGGAGTGTCCCGCCACTCTTCTGAAAACCGCCACCAAGGTTGACGAGGTAAAGGGACTCGACATTCAGCATTCGGGCGACGTGCTCGGCTTCACCTGGACGCCCAACCCCAAGCTGGACGGCTACGAAATCTACCGCGCCACCAAGTCGAACGGCGGTCAGTTCTCGCTGTATGAGACCATCAGCGGCAAGGTAAGCGAGTACAACGACGAGGACGTCGAGGGCGGCGAGCTTTACTCCTACAAAATCCGTCCGTTCCGCGAAACAGGCGGCGAGCGCTTTGGCACCGACGGCGAGGTCATCGACCTGGTAAGCGGCCTCAGCTCTCCCTCCGGTCTGGTGGGCAGAACCGCCAACAACCGCGTTGTGCTCTACTGGCAGGACAGACAATATGCCTCGGGCTATAATGTTTTCATGGCAAAGGGCAAGGACGGCGAGTTCCAACAGGTTGACACCACCACCGAAAACACTTACTCCTCCGACAAGCTGGAGACTGACGCGGTGTATTACTTCCGCGTACAGCCCTTCCGCAAGGTCGATGACAGAGTCATCGAAGGCACCTGGAGCACCACCGACGTCAAGGTAAAGAGCTCCTCGGGCGGCTCCACCATCAGCGGCAAGGGAACCTACATTGAAATCAGCATTGACCAGCAGCATATGTGGTTCTACGAGGACGGCAAGCTCGTTCTCGACACCAGCGTGGTAACAGGCAACGCTGACGGCGAGCACAACACGCCTCCCGGCAGCTACGCCATTCAGGACCATGCCATGAACGTCACACTCATCGGCGACGACTACGAAACCCCCGTTACCTACTGGATGGGCTTCAACGGCGGTATCGGTATTCACGACGCCGACTGGCGCTCCAGCTTCGGCGGCGATATTTACGAGGGTAACGGCTCGCACGGCTGCGTCAACACGCCGTATGAGAAGGTAAAGGTTATCTTTGAGCACACCGAGGTCGGCACACCCGTATATGTATACTAAAATATCAAGCCGACGCGGTGACATCGACAAGTTAATAATGCTTCTATAAACAATCAGCCGGTCCGGTATGCGGTTACGCATCCGGGCCGGCTTTGTCTTATTCGTTATTCGATAATTTTTATTTATTCCTCATTATTTATTCTGAGAATAGTAAACCGTGCTGCCGTCAACGCGGAAGCAATAGCCTCCCAACACCTTGCCGTCGGGAATACCCGCAGGCTTTCTGCCGCCAAGGAAGCCGTCGGGCAGCAGGCTGACGGGCGTATCGGGATTGAAGAGCATGATTTCAGAGCCCTCCGACATCTTGCCGGTGTAATCAACGCACACCTTGCGCACGCCGTCTTCAATCTCCTCCGAGCCTGTTTCCGACGTAACCACAAGGTCGGTCACCGTCATGGAATAGCAATTATTGTCCACCTTCTGCACATCGGTAAAGGTTCCCTCAAAAGAGGCGATCTCATCTGTTCCGTTGGGATACTCCTCGCCCTTCTTTGTTTTGGACAGGCTGTGATAATCCGCCTCAAAGCTGCCGTCGCTGTGAATATGCAGCGTTGTGCCCCACTGGAACCCGAAACAGGAAAACTGCTCGCTAAGACTGCCGAACAGCGCCGCCGTGTCTGTCTCTCCCGATTCGGTCGTCCCGGATTCATCACCCGTGGTTTCCTCCGCGCTCTCGCCGCCTTCGGCTGTTTCCGTAGGTTCCGTTTCCGATTCCGCGGAAGTCTCACCTTCCGGTTCTGACGTCTCTCCCGCTTTTTCCGACGATTCGGCTGCCGCTGAAGACGCGCTCGAAAGCTCTCCCTTCGACACCGTCACGCCGGGTTTGGAACATCCTGCCATCGCCGCCACAGAAGCGAGCGCCAGCAAAACCGCCCACACTTTTTTCATACCGTACCTCTTCCCTTCTCCTTTAGTATCAAGGGCACATTAACGCCCGCTTCTATCATACCATAGTATTATTATCAGTGCAATCCAAAATTTCATCCTGCTATTTAGGTAATTTGCACATTCATACGCCGCCAACCGGTAGACATTTTACCTTTTAGAGCGTAATTCGCAGCAAAAGCAAGGCAACCGGCCTTGTGCAGTATTAATAAAACAATACGCCTAATTTTGTTTATATTTTTTGGATAAATAATATGGAGTTTTACTTCATTTGGTGCTATTCTATAATAGAAGAAGTGTAAAGTCGTCAAAAAAAGCACCGGCGACAACACACAAAGAAAGGAGTTTTTTTATGAGCTATCTACGGAAGTCGGTAAGCATTCTGCTCGTTTTTATGATGATCGTCAGTTTGTTTACCATAGTGCCCATCACGGCTTCTGCTGCCAGCGGCGACCGGGTGCAGCTATTTGCACGCAAATGGATCAAAGCCGATGTGGTAGAGGGCAAGTATTACAAGTTGGATGACTTGTATGCGAATTTTATTCTGTTCAGAACAGACCCAAATCAGACCTTAGACAACACCTTTGAGAGTACCGCCATCTGGAACAAGACGGGCGATCTGGCGCTGTCGAACGGTCACAACAAGATCACTGTCAACACCTTTGATGACAGCAACCTCGGCGCCTATTGGGGCAACGATGACAGCAGAGAGGGCATTTATCTGTCCGACGAGCTGAACAGCGCTGCCGCCGATTGGTACGTCTACACCTGGGAGGTGTTCAACGGCACGCTCACCGAGGCGCAGGCAGCCGCCTGCACCGACAAGGGCAACGTTGAGTATTACACCGCCGGCGACCGTTATTTCGTCCCCGTCTACAACGAGGGCGGCGAAAAAGTGTATGACGGCGACAGCCTCACCGTAACGCAGGTGCCGCAGGAGCAGACGGAGATCCCCGCAGCGGGACACAGCCTGACGCATCACGAGGCAAACGCGGCGACACTTGACGCCGCCGGCAACTCCGAATACTGGGAGTGCTCCGTCTGCGGCAAATACTTCTCCGACGCGAACGCGGCAGAGGAGATTGAGAAGGACAGCTGGATCATTCCCGCCAAGGGTAGCCACACCTGGAACACCGATGAGGCTGTCTGGGACGAAGCGCCCGTATACTATCAGGACGCAGACAACAATAACGCGGACGCCTACAAGGCTAATGTAACCGTTTCCTGCGCCGATTGCTCCGAAACAAAGACACTGGAAGCCAACACATCCGGAAGAATGTCCGCTATCGAGAAAATCGATCCCGGCTGCGAAGAGGACGGCTGCACAAAGGTAACCGTTTACGCTTCCATCGACGATATGGAGATCTCGCATACATATCAGATCGATCCGGTTCCCGCGTCGCACGAGCTGACCCACGTTGCGGCAGCTGCGGCAACCGCGACAACCGACGGCAATATCGAGTACTGGCAATGCAGCGTCTGCCACAAGTAC
>ONEN01000109.1 GCA_900316815.1 uncultured Eubacteriales bacterium
AAGGAAGTATCCATCAAGACCAATGATGTTGCCGGCGACGGCACCACCACCGCGACCCTTCTGGCGCAGGCGCTGATCCGCGAGGGTATGAAAAACGTTACCGCAGGCGCGAACCCCATGATCCTGAAAAAAGGTATTTCCGAGGCGGTTCAGGTTGCGGTGAAGGCGGTTATCGAAAACAGCCAGCAGGTTTCCGGCACCGCTGACATTGCGCGTGTCGCCACTGTTTCCTCTCAGGATGAATTCATCGGCAAGCTCATCGCGGAGGCGATGGAGAAGGTCACGACCGACGGCGTTATCACCGTTGAGGAGAGCAAGACCGCCGATACCTACAGTGAAGTAGTTGAGGGTATGATGTTTGACCGCGGCTATATCGCGCCCTATATGGTGACCGACACCGACAAGATGGTTGCCGAGCTTGACAATCCTCTTATTTTGATTACCGATAAAAAGATTTCCACCACGCAGGAGATCCTTCCCGTCCTTGAGCAGATCGTGCAGTCGGGAAGAAAGCTTCTGATTATTGCCGAGGATGTTGAGGGTGAGGCGCTCACCACGCTGGTTCTCAACAAGCTGCGCGGAACCTTCACCTGCGTTGCCGTTAAGGCGCCCGGTTTCGGCGACAGAAGAAAAGAAATGCTGCAGGATATCGCTACCCTTACCGGCGGCACTGTTATTACCTCCGACCTCGGCTTGGAGCTGAAGGACACCACTGTGGATCAGCTGGGCACTGCCCGTCAGGTCAAGGTGGAGAAGGAGAACACCATCATCGTTGACGGCGCAGGCGACAAGGACGCCATCAAGGGCAGAGTGGCGCAGATCCGTCAGCAGATTGAGACCACCACTTCCGATTTCGACCGTGAGAAGCTGCAGGAGCGTCTTGCCAAGCTTGCGGGCGGCGTTGCCGTAATCAAAGTCGGCGCTGCTACCGAAATCGAGATGAAGGAGAAGAAGCTGCGTATCGAGGACGCGCTCGCCGCGACAAAGGCTGCTGTTGAGGAAGGTATCGTGGCAGGCGGCGGTATTGCGTGCATGAACGCGATTCCCGCAGTTGCCGCATATGTGGATACCCTCGAGGGAGACGCCAAGACAGGTGCGCAGATTGTTCTCAAGGCATTGGAGGAGCCGCTCCGTCAGATTGCCGCCAACGCGGGTCTGGAGGGCAGCGTCATTGCCGAGAACATCAAGAAAGAGAATAAGATCGGTTACGGCTTCAACGCGCTTACCGAGGAATACACCGATATGATGGAAGCGGGCATTGTGGATCCCACCAAGGTTACCCGTTCCGCGCTGGAGAACGCTTCCTCTGTTGCTGCTATGGTGCTCACCACCGAGTCCCTCGTAGCTGACATCAAGGAGCCCACACCTCCTGCTGCTCCCGCTCCCGACATGGGCGGCATGTATTAATCAACAGGCTGAGAAATAATCATCCTGTCTGTGAATAAGACGCCGCTGCATCGCACAGGATTTACGGTGCGTGCGTCGGATGAACAAAACAATTTGGATTAACCTTCTATTTTAAATTGTAATCGGACGTTCTGCTGTTGCCGGCAGGACGTCCTTTTTTTAATCAAATTGAGTATTCAGCCGGACTATTCTTTGTTTGCTTTGGTGTCTATTACGAATAAATTCAACTTGCTTTTTTTGTGTTGATATACTATAATAGGGGATAGCATAACAAGAGGGTGATTCTATGAAAATCAAAAACGACTTTATTCTCCGCAAGGTGGCGGATTCTTATGTGGTGGTTCCCGTCGGCGAGCTGACGCTGGACTTCAACGGCATAATTAATCTCAATGAAACGGGCGCTTTCCTTTTTGGTTTGCTGCAGAAGGGTGCCGAGAGGGAAGAATTGATTGAAAAACTGCTGGATGAATACAACGTAAGCCCGGAAAAAGCAGCTGCTGACATTGATATTTTTCTTGAAAAGGTAAGGGCTGCCAATGTGCTCGAGTAAAGAAACAAACCTTGATGCTGTCATTGACATTATTCTGGAAAAGCTTGCCTCCGGAGGAACAGTGACCTTTACGCCTCACGGTACCAGTATGCTCCCAATGCTGCGAGACGGAAAGGATGTGGTGGTGCTTTCCAGGCCATCGGGCAGGCTGGGTTTATATGACGTTTCGCTATACCGCCGCGATAACGGACAGTATGTGCTTCACCGTGTTGTCGATTATGGCAGTGCCGGTACATATGTAATGTGCGGTGATAACCAGTTCAAAAGGGAAAAAGGCATTCGAGACGATCAGATTATTGCGGTTATGACGGGCTTTTGCCGTAAGGGAGTAACATACACGCCTGCGTCTGTTCGTTACCGCGCGTATATCAGCTTCTGGTATTACACGCGATTTCCCAGGCGCTGTATTCGTTCGCTGAAGCGCCGCTTCGGCATCACAGATAAAAAGAAAGAAAAAGACAAACAAACGGAAGATGCACTACAAACAAAATAGCAACGGACACAGCCGACGCTGTGTCCGTTTTGTTACTTTTTCTTAGGTTTTGCTTTAGGTCTTGCCTTTGTACTTGACTTTGTAATAGAGGTGGGTTTGGGGAATCGTTTGAGATCAACTGCTTTGTCGGGAATATGGTTAATACGACCTACAACCTGTTTAACCTTTTCGTATTTGCCGCAGAGCATAGTATTGAACGCGTAGGCGGCTGTGGGAACCAGCAAGGGGATATAGGTGACAATATACTGTGATTTACCCTCAAACAACAAGTGGTAGCCAAATGCACCAAGCAGTACCAGAGGCAGCAGCACTGTTTCAATGCAGGTTTTCTTGTGAATAAACAGCATGTAAACGCCTGCGGCGAACATGATGTACACAATCTGCATATAGAAATTGAAATGCAGTTCCAAAGCCTGTCCGAGGCTCTTGTAATACACCAGCTTAGGCAGTCCTTCCATCTGTTCGGAAGTGAGGATATCTGTCTTGAGCCTGAATCTTCTTACTGAAGAATTCGGTGCCGTATTCAAAGTCATCATAAAAGACATTCATGCGCTTGTCGATATCTCTCTTTGCCTTTTCATTCGCGTTATCGATAGAGGCATTCGGATTGCCGCTGAATTTCGGGGTGAGGTAGTAGTTGATATAAGTGTCTTTGGCAATGACGCCGTACCAGCCGGGTGCCATGTAGGACTCATTCAGACCCATATCAAGGTAAAGTGTTTGCGATACACCTTCGGCGAATTGAATGCCGGAGCGGCCTTCATAATGCATGATGACGAGGGCGTTGGAGCCGAGCACCGCGACGATCATCGCGACAGCGGCGACAGCGCTCTGCCACTTTTTTTCTCGGACAATGTGGATAACCAGCATGATCACAAAGGCGACAAGGTAAATCAGGTTGTTGTACTTGATAAGCGTAGCCATTACCAGCAACAGTCCGGAACCGATTGCCCAGCGGTAACGGCCGGTTTGGAAATACTTAATCAGCAGCAGGCTCGCCCAAACGGCGAAGCTCATGCCAATGATATTGCCGTAGACAAAGGTGCAGAACAGAACGGGCTGCAGACAGCCGAGCAGCAGCAGAATAGCAATGAACTCGGCGCTTTTCCGCTTAAACAGCAGTCTTGTAATCCGCGCCAGCGCAAAGTAGGCGGCACCGACAGCGAGCACGTTGAGGATCTGTATCGACATAGAGCTTTCAGTGCCGAATATGCGGTAAATCAATTCGCAGAACGCGACAAAACCAAGCTGGAAGGGATAGAAGTGGAAATAGGAGTAGCCGTTGTAAAAGGCGTTGTTGTAGAAATTCGCGCCGTTTTGCATGGAGGTGTAATCACCCTTTGCCGCGCCTGACGCCGCTTCATACAGGTTGTAGCTGTCGGCAGCGGGTACGGAGCGCACGGTGAGAACCCAAAGCAGTCCCGCAAAAACTACCAGGAGGGACATGCCGACTTCCATTGCTCTGAGGTTGACCCTGGCAAAGAAATCATAGAATCGCCGCATGGCGAACAGGAACACGACAAACAGAACGGTCAGCAAGAGATTCAGCGGAACTATGTCGGCGGTATAGAGAATAACCTCGCTGGCATATTTGGTGGAATCTATAACACTTGTCTGAAAAAAAGCCATCAAGGCGATATAGCCGAAGGCGAGAAATACGAACAGGCAGAGAACATTAACAACAACCATCTCAAACCGATTTCTCTTCTCTACGGTTTTCACCGTTTTGGGTTCGGTGGGTTTTTGATCGAGTTTTTGCGTACGAGTTTTCATCATGGGCGTTACCTTCTAAAATTCATCTTTTACGGAACGCAAAAACAGATTTTGGATTTCGTCCATCACGTCAGCGTTCTCAAACAGAGCTCTGTATACAGCGCTCACAATCGGCAAATCAACGCCGTGCTCCTGACCGAGCTTGTAAAGCGCCTTGGAGGTCATTACGCCCTCGGCAAGCTTTTCAAAGCGCTTGCCTGTAATAAAACCTTCTCCGTACATGCGGTTGTGGCTCCACGGGGAAAAGAGCGTCGCTTCATAATCGCCCAAATGGCACAGACCGAAGGCACTCATTTTGTTGCCTCCCAGCGCTTCAATCAGCCGAGCAATCTCCTGTGTGCCGCGCGCCATCAGCGCACCCTTGAGCGAGGTGTAGCCCAGACCGTCCAGAACGCCTGCGGCAATGCCGATTACGTTCTTTGCCGCGGCGCCGATCTCGCTGCCGATTAAATCCTTGCCGATATAAAAGCGGATCAGCTCGCTTGTGAACGCCTTTACCAACTGCTCTTTAACCTCGCGGTTTTTACTGTCTATCACCATGCAGTTCGGAATGCCCCGCACATAGTCCTGCGGATGACCGGGACCGACCCAGACGGCGACGGGCGTTTTGCTCTCGTCGACGAATTCGCCGACGATCTCGCTCAGGCGCTTGCCTGTGGTTGCCTCAACGCCCTTCATGCAAAGCACGACGGTTTTCCCCTCCAGCGGATACTGCGCGATTTCCGAGAAGTAGGAGCGCAGATGCTGTGAGGAAATAGAAATCACAATTACCTCAGCGCGGCCGACCGCGTATGCCAGATCCGAAGAAACCTCGATGGATTCGGGGAAGACCAGATAGTCGTTGCAGTGGTGTGCCTGCAGCTGAATAAACTCGGGCGCTTCAGGGAGACCGCAGCTGAGAACCTCGTGGCCGATTTTGTCAAGATACCACGCGATGCAGCTGCCCCATCTGCCGCAGCCCAAAACGGATATTTTCATATGTACCGACTCCTTGTCGCCAAATTTTCCAAAGCTGTGCGCTTATTCGCCAACGGATGTCAGGAGGAACAGGCGCAAAAATACCCGCCCGACCGTATGATTTAAATAAATAACCTGCCTACGAAGAGAACAGGTGGGTGCCCGCCTTTGAGCTTCAGGCTCCCTTCTTCCGAAAAGCGGGAGGTCTGCACACCACTCAAAGAGCTAAGCTCCCGATTTAAAAATTGCAGGGGTTATTTTAAAATCATTCACGCATCGGGCAGGCGATAAGCTGAACCCATTAATAGTCTGCGAACTATTATTGATTGTATTCTAATTTTACATGTTTTTTTCCGTGAAGTCAAGAGTTTTCTCAAACAGAATAGAAAATATATATTATTTTTAAAAAGTTAAATAAAACTGTTGACATTTCACAACGCATGTGGTATGATACTCTTGTGATGAAGAGAAGATGAAAAATGATTTCCTTTCTATGTGCTTGATTACTCCATAAAATTACCTAAAATCCGACGGTGAATGGCCGTCGGATTTTACGTTGTGATGTTTTTTGTCCGTATGCTTTGTGAATATTACAAAAAACTTGCAAATATTGACAAACCGGGATATAATGCAGTAGAAGGAGGAATGCGTGTGAAAGGCCTCAACAAACTTTCGGAGCCTTTTCAGTGTGACGAGGTGCGTCCTTATTATGAACAGCTCAAAAAAAAAGGTGCCGCGCTTGTGCTGAAGCGCGTCTTTGATATTGTCGTCTCGCTGATAATGCTGGTGTTTTTGATTCTTCCCATTTTAGTTATCGCGATTATTGTAAAATGTACCTCGAAGGGACATGTGTTTTTTCGTCAGGAGCGTGTCACTGTCTACGGTAAGCATTTCAGAATTTTTAAATTTCGTACGATGGTGGAAAACGCCGAGTCGCTCGGTACGCAGGTCACCACCGACAGCGATAGCCGCGTTACGCCTATCGGCCGTTTTTTGCGCAAATACCGCCTTGACGAGCTGCCTCAGGTATTCAATGTACTGGGTGGCAGTATGTCCTTTGTGGGCACACGCCCCGAGGTGCCGCGCTACGTTGAGCATTATCGCCCCGAATACTATGCAACTCTTTTGCTTCCTGCGGGCATCACCTCTTTGGCGTCCATTATGTATAAGGATGAGGAAAAGCTGCTCTCCTCTGCCGAAGATGCGGACAGGGTTTATGTGGAACAGGTGCTTCCCGAAAAAATGAAGTATAACCTGGAATACACGAAAAACTTCAGCTTCTTCGGGGATATCAAGCTGATGCTTAAAACCGCATGGGAGGTCGTTTCCAAGTAGGGGACGGGTAATCCGACTGCACTGAAGAGTCATAAAAAAGAACGGTCCCGTGGGGAACCGTCCGCCGCCTGCAGGCTTAATCTGTCAGGCGGATTTTTTTGTTTTGCGGCAAAGTCGAGCGGGCACCTTGATACGGGCAGAGAAGGGACCGATACTTTCGGTTGCCAGCAAGATGTAGAAAGGCGTAAAGTTAAACGGATAGCGCGCGTTGGTCTCCCAAATCAGGAAAAAGAGGAACATACCGAAAAGCGCGAGGCGCAGCAGTGTAGATACTGTGGGCTGCCGCTTCCGAAGGGAGTGCAAGCCGGAGAATGCGATCATCAGCAGTAAAAACAGCTGGTATCCGAAGCTGTAGGCGAAGAAGATAAAACGGTATTTTCCTTCATAGAGAATAAAGCTGTGCAGCGGGGTCCAATGCTGATAATTTTCCAAATAGTTGGCGATGTAATAGGTGCCGTCCATATAGGTCCACACTGCTTTTTTGCCGATATGAGCCACCATGCCGATGAACCCTTTTTCCCGGATGCGCTCACCTATTTTCTGAAGGTTGGCTTCCTTTCGCTCCTTCATGGTCGGAAAGCTTTCGGTGAAGTCGCTGTCCTCGGCGTTATAGGCGCCGAAGTCCTTTAATCCCATCATCACCCAGTGAGCGGGAGGAAACTGATAGCGGTCCGACGATTCATCGGAAATGAGGTGAGCCGGTTTCAGCGCGACGGAGGATGCAGCAAGCAGCACGGAAAAGCTGAGCAGCAGAACAGAAGCTGTTTTGACAGCGCGTCTGATGCCGAAATGCAGAAGCAAATAGAGAATGACGGCAGGAATCAGGATAATGACGCTGCCTTTTATTTTGAAGCCGATAAAGCAGAGCGCGCCGCTGAGCAGGAGAAGCATGATTTTTTTCATGCGTGTTTTGCTCTGTACAGCGGCAATAAACGCGTAAACCGTTCCCACCGTCAGCGGAATAGAAAAGGAATCCGTGTAAAAATACGGCGTGTAGGTGTAATAGGGAGTAAACAGGGCGCACAGCAGCAGCGTCAGCACCGCTTTTCTTCCGCCGAACAGCCTGCGCGACAGCATTACTGTCATCCATACAGCGGCATTGAGTGACAGTACATTCAAAACAATCAGCGGCGCATGAGAAACAGTGCCCGTAAGCAGATAGGTGATTTTGTAAACAGCGGTTACCAGAAACAGCATGGTCAGGTTGTTTTGATAGCGGATGATATAGCGCGTGTTGAAATCGGCGTCAAGACAGTCAAAGGAGTTGTCCGTCACGATTTTGGCTGCGTATATGTCAATTCTGCGCACGTCCGTAATCGGATTCATCTCCAGACAGAACGCAAAGACAAGCTGTACCGCCAGCATCAGCAGTACGCCTGCCACAAGCAGCTTGGTGTTGAAGGCGCGGTCATCTAGCCGCTTTGCTCTGTCCGATTGCAGAAAACGCGATGCGGCGATAAACAGCGCGGCAAGAGCGGCAAAGCTCAGAAACAGCGCCGCAAAGCGCAGGATAACGCGGTAAACAGGCATGGGATAGTCCAGCCCCAGTTCACCGAATACCGCCACGGTTATGGCTCCGCCGATGAACGTTATGAGAAATAGTCCGAGAAAAACAAAGAAAAATCCCCGGTTAAAGATTCGGTCGAGCTTTTCTCCGAAAGTTACTTTTTCCATCTTACGGTCTCCTCCTGTCAAAATGTACCATCATTATAAAGTAGGCTCGATACGGTGTCAAGCAGCAGGGTAAAAGATGTAAAAAGATATCCGTTTAGATTCCGAAATACCCTTGACAAAGCGCTTTTGCTGTGATATAGTATAAAAGCCGCATATTGCGGGTCAGGGCGTGTTGCGCCCAAAAGCGGTTTTACCCACCCGTGAATAGCGAGACTGAGAAAAAGGAATGAAATTATGTACGCAGTGATTCAGACAGGCGGCAAGCAGTACAAGGTAACCAACGACGAAGTTATCTTTATTGAGAAGCTTGACGCAGAGGCAAATGACACCGTGACCTTTGACGTTGTTGCTGTCGGCACAGACGACGGTATCAAGGTAGGCACTCCCTTTGTTGAGGGCGCCAAGGTTACCGCAGAGGTTGTAAAGAACGGTAAAGGCAAGAAGATCAGATGATTCAGGCAGTTGTTACGGTTAAGGACGGCTTGGTGACGGGCTTTCGGGTCAGCGGTCATTCGGATTTCTCCGAGCAGGGCAGCGACATTGTGTGCGCTGCGGTCAGCTCGGCGGCATATATGACGGCAAACACGCTGACAGAGATTCAGGAGCTGCCGTGCGAGATAACCGAACGCGACGGATTCATGCAGTTGGATTTGTCGAAGGAAGCGGCGGAACAGGCGCAGGTTGTGCTGAACGGTTTCCTGCTTCATTTAAACGCCCTTTGCGAAGGGTATGCAGGTTTTATTGATTTAAAAATTTCGGAGGTGTAAGGTATGCTTAAGGTTAACATTCAGTTATTTGCTCATAAAAAAGGTATGGGTTCCACCAAGAACGGTCGTGACAGCGAATCCAAGCGTCTCGGCGTAAAGCGCGCGGACGGTCAGAAGGTTCTCGCGGGCAACATTC
>ONEN01000005.1 GCA_900316815.1 uncultured Eubacteriales bacterium
TGCAGGATCCGACGCTGCGCCTGATCCGCCGACCGAGGCTTCCGTAACGCTGACTAAGCTGGACGATTCCCGCAACCGCTGGACAGACAGCGACGGCAAGCTGCGCGATAAGGCTTATTCCGACTACCTGTACACCGACTTTGAGGTTGCCTTTGAGGGGCCCGACGTGTACAGCGAAGCGTCGTCTTATCAGGCGGGCATGGTGTTTGAGGTCTGCGGCAAGTACACCGACGGAACAGACCTGAGCGCCTGCAGCTACGTTTCGGACGAGGATAATCTGAAAGAGGCAGTCAGGCCGAACGTGAGCGGAAACAGCAGCTATGTTTACGCCAAGGAAGGCGACGTGGAACAAACCCGCACCATTCAGATCAATCCGATTTCCACCGAGGAACTGTCTACCAGAAGCCGTGCGCAGTACGGTAAAGCGTTCAGAAATGTCATCAGCGCCAGCACCGGTCTGCCCACCAACGGTAACTACATCTTCAAGGTGTACGCTTACCTGATCAAGGACGGCAACGTGACGCTGAGCAATCCTGTCTACGTCTGTATGCACGATGTAGCGGTCAGAGATTTGATGTTCAATACACAAGATTCTCCGTAAAGAAAGGGGCACCTAGGTTGAAGAAAAAATATTACCCGCCTGAGTGGGAAATGATCACCTTTCACATCCAAAACAATGTGTTGCTTACGGGAAGCGTAGAAGAGGGCGGCGATATTCTTGACCCGAATAACGACGACATCCCGGAGCCGTAATATGGACCGGGCAGGTGTTGTTATGAAGCATTTTCGGCAATTGGCTGCCAGCGCGACGGCAGTGTTTGTGCTCGCTGCAGCGGCACTGCACGCCAACGCAGCCGCAGTTTATTCCGTAATAGACGGCTTTGCCTTTGACATCCGCGACGGAGGCGCCGTCATCCATGAATACAGAGGGAGCAGCCATGCTCCCTCCATCCCCGAAAGTCTGCTCGACGCGCCCGTGACGCGCATTGACGGTTCCGCCTTTTTCGGTCAGGAAAGCCTGACGGCGGTTTCCTTTGAGAACGCCGTCAACCTGCAGACGATCGGCAGCAACGCGTTTTATAACTGCAAAGCCCTAACGTCGGTCAGCCTTCCCGATCAGGTGACGGAGGTTGCCTTCGGGGCATTTCAGGGCTGTTCCGCGCTGATGGACGTGAAGCTCAGTGGCTCCATGACGGCGATAGCCGCCCAGACGTTTGACGGCTGCGAGAGCCTTGCCAACGTCACGGTGCCGCGCAGCGTGCAGCGCATCGGCGCTTACGCGTTCGGCGGCTGCACCGCGCTGACAACGGTATGGATCCCCGATTCCGTCACCGAAATCAGCGCGACCGCCTTTGAGGGCGACGCTAACGTGCTGCTCTATTGTCAGCAGGGCTCCTGTGCAGAGGCCTATGCCGTTGAACATGAGCTGCCGTATGTTTTGGCAGGCGACGTCAACGGCGACCGTACTGTCAATATCAACGATGTGACCGCCATTCAATGCTATCTGGCGGAGATTGACAGTCTTTCGGACGAGGCTCTCCTTGCCGCCGATACGGACGGCGACGGCGAGCTCGCTATTGCCGACGCGTCGCGGCTGCAAATGTACCTCGCAGAGTACGATGTAAAGTTGGGACGGCAGCTATAAAACAAAAGAGATAAAAATATATCCCTATAGCCTGAACGATTCAAGGCTATAGGGATTTCTCTTTGCCGCCGCGGTCGCGTGTCGCGACACCCAATCCGCGCAAGCGACGTTTGATAAAAACTTAACCATTCCTGCCCGCGCTATAACGCGGCGTGCGCCGAGGGCGCTTTACCCGCGCAAGCAACGTTTAGCAAAAACTTTACCTCATGCTCCCGCACTATAACGCGGCGTTTGTCCGACATTTGTGCTAAACCGACTTCTAAATAGCCGCACTGACGGCCGAGGCGCTCGGCCGCGCTATAACGCGGCGTTTAGAGAAGGCTTTGTTAAATGCACTTTATCCAAAGCCGCACTGACAGCCGAGACACTCGGCCGCACCGAAAAGGGGTCGCTTGTCAGCGACCCCTCTTCGGATTTAGAAGTTTTGAAATTAACGTAAAAAACGTGGATCAGTGTAATCAGGAACAAAGGTAGTTCAACTGAAATCGGAAAGCCGTTTGTTATCCGACATGAACAGCCTCAGACTCGCCGAAGAAGTTGAATCTGAAAAGCTTGCTTTCGTCATTCTTGTTTTCACAGAAGATGCTCGCCTCCGCAATTTTGCCGCCTTCGATGAGCTTGGTCAAGCCAACCAGCTGGCAAAGCTTGGATTTGAGGTTGAGTCTGTCGCCTTCGTTCGTTACTAAGAATACGTTGCCCTCGCAGGTATCAAGCACGGCGAGGAACTCTGTTACATCAATGTCATGTAAGTTCATGATGGGTTTCATATAGTTTCCTCCTTTAATTCATGGGATCGACTCCGATGATGGATTTTGGAGCCGATCGATAAATATTCGTGCGCCATTTACCATTTGGCAAATCATGATTTTTTATCGACCGTTTTGTTATTCAATTGTTACTCGAGTAAGCTTAACCGAATAAGCCGATTTGTCAAGCGGACTATTTACTTGACACTCACTATTATACTCAGCTTCCCGAAAAAGTCAACAATTTTTTGAAGAAAGATTTGTACATGGTGTCAAAACAATGTCGGTTTTTAACAATTCGATACCGTTTGTTTTGTGCATAATCAACATGGAATGTGTTTGCGCCCTGTCGTTTGACCGCCGCTGTGCTTCCGCTTTTTGGACATCTTATCCAAGTTGCTTTGTCAAAACAAATAAACTGCGTTATCTTTTTACAAATCGCTGTTGCGCGCGCTTTTTGCCCGCCTTTCCGCAAATAATACTATTGAAAGGGCTGTGGATAGCCCGTTTTTACCGCAAAAACAGTACATTTTCGGATTGTATGATACTTTTTTGCAGCTAAAAATATAATTGACGCAAAAAGCCCGCTGCCTCGATGGAGGCAGCGGACGCGTTCATGTCAATATTATTTTTGCGAAAAGTCGCTTGCGCGGAGGAAGCGCCCTCCGATGTACGCTTGTCAGACAAGTTCTGCTTTAATGGCTTGGAGAAGCTCGTCGTAGGTTTCAAGCGCGGGGAGGTCGGGGTTGTCCGCCTTGATTTTCTCGGTGCTCTTAAACAGGAAGCCCGCCTTGCTGGCGTTGATCATTCCCAGATCGTTGTAGCTGTCGCCCGAGGCGATGGTCTCAAAGCCGCAGGACTGCAGCGCCTTGACGGTGGTGTACTTGGATTTTTCGCAGCGCATCTTGAAGCCCGTGATTTCGCCGTTCTCGGCTACAACCAGCTCGTTGCAGAAAATGGTCGGCATACCGAGCTTCTTCATCAGCGGCGCGGCAAACTGCGCGAAGGTGTCGCTGATAATGATAACCTGGCAGAGCGAACGCAGCTCGTCGAGAAATTCCTTGGCGCCCTCCATGGGGTCGATCGTCGCGATGACGTCCTGAATCTCCTTTAAGCCGAGACCGTGCTCCTTGAGAATGGCAAGGCGGTAATTCATCAGCTTGTTGTAGTCCGGCTCGTCGCGCGTTGTCTTTTTCAGCTCGGGAATACCCGAAGCCTCCGCGAATGCAATCCAGATTTCGGGGACAAGTACGCCCTCTAAATCCAAACAGGTGACATACATATTGATTACTTCCTTTCTATGTTCCAAAATGACAGTCCATAGTATAGCACTTTTTTGTTGTCCCGTCAATCGGTTTGTTCATCATAACAGCTCAGTCATCATTCTGAGGCACATTTCCGAGATGCTTCCTCTCAGGGCTGCCTGATTGTTCGTGACGGCGAATACGCAGCTTCCCGCCTTGGGATCGACATAATCAAACGCGGTGTAGGAGGTGAACACGCCGTTGTGCGACCAGCCGTTTTCCGTCGGTATCACGCCGAAGCCGTAGCCGGGGTTGTCCGCGTCGCTGCTCATTTTTTGTTTGCTGTCGTCGCTCAGCAGGCTGTTGCCGCTGAAGGACTGCAGCCACTTCTGCATGTCCTCCGCGTTGGTGATGATGTCGCCCAAGCCCATGGTGATGCCGACATAGACTGTCTGCGCCTCGCGCGCGTCCTTGGCTAGGCGCGGGTCGTCGAGCAATTCGTCGATAAAGCCCGAGCTCGTCATGCCGAGCGGCTCAAAAATGTTGGCGCGCACAAAGTCCTCGTAGCTTCTGCCCGAAAGACGTTCCACCAGCCGCGCCAGCAGAAAATAATTGGAGTTGGTGTAAACACATTGGCTGCCCGGCTCAAACACCAGCGGCTGCGCAAAGAGCCATTGCTCCAGCTGATTGCGGTTGTCCTCCGCCGTGTTCTCGTTCGTCACCGTTTCCGCCAGCGTGCCCGCGGGGATTTCGTTTTGGCTGTAGCCGTCGTTATAGGTCTCGTAAAACTCCGCAATGCCGGAACGCATGGTCAGCAGATTGCGCAGGGTGACGTCGTCGCCGTAGGGACATTCGGGGAAATATTTGCCCAGCGCGTCGTTGACGCTCAGCTTGCCGCGCTCCTCGAGCATCAGAATACAGGTAGCGGTGAATTGCTTGGCAAGGGAGCCGACGCAGAACAGCGAGTCCTCCGTAATGGGCGCGTAGCTCTCGTAATCGGCAACGCCTGCCGCATAGCGGGAAATCAGCTTGCCGTCCTTCACCGCGATGGCAACGCCCTCAAAGCGGTAATCGGAAGCGATGGCTTCCATACGCTGCTGCGCGCGGGTATCAAAGACAACGGTTGTCGGCGGCGTTGTGATCGGAGCGTCGTCGGCGTTATCCGCTGACAGCGTGCCGCTGCCGGGCGATATGGTCGCATGGGGCGTGTAGGTCTGCGGCTGCGGCGTTTCCCTGAAAAACAGGGAGCCTGCGGCACATGCCGCTCCCATTACCGCGACGGCTGCCAGACAATAGATGATGGTTCGATTCATGCGCGATTCCCTCCGTGGCGTTCAGTTTACTCTATCATAGCACTTTGCCGATAAAAATGCAAATTGACTTAAATATTTGTCAGAAAGTGCTTGACATGTTATTCAAACTGTGATATTATTAACATGATAAAAACAAAAGGAGATGATAGGATGTCCGATGAAAAGGATTTTTTAAGCGCGTATCGGCAGGATGACTATCCGCGTCCCTCGGTGACGGCGGACATAGTGGTCTTTATGGTGCGGGCGGAGGACAGCGGCAACTACCGCCGCGACTCGCGCACCAAGCTGTCGCTGCTGTTGATTCGGCGCGGCGGGCACCCGTTTAAAGACTGTTGGGCGCTGCCGGGCGGCTTTTTGAATCCCGATGAAACCATTGAACAATGCGCCCTGCGCGAGGTGCAGGAGGAAACGGCGGTCAAGCCCGCGTCGCTGCTGTCGGTGGGGCTGTTCAGCGAACCGAACCGCGACCCGCGCGGCTGGATTATCTCCAACGCTTTTGTGTCGATCATCAGCGAGGAAAAGGTGCGGCAGCAGTCGGGCGACGACGCTTCGGACGCGGAGTGGTTCGACGTGGACTTCACACAGGAGGACGACGGCGGCTATATGCTGACGCTGACCTACCGCGACGTGACGCTGCGCGCGGTGCTGACGGAGGAGAGCAGCAGCTTCGGCAGAACCTCGTTTCTCATCAAGGACAGCGGCGGACTCGCCTTTGACCATGCGCGGATCATCGCGACGGCGCTCACTGTGCTGCGCAGCGGCGCCAAGGAATTTGAATATATCTTCGATTTCCTGCCCGAGACCTTCACGCTCACGCAGCTGCAGAACGTGCAGGAAACCATTATGAACATCTCGGTGCTGCCCGCGAATTTCCGCCGCAAAATCGCGCCGCTGGTAGAGCAGACCGACCTGTTTACGCAGGGCGCGGGGCACCGTCCCGCGAAGCTGTACCGCAGAAAAAAGGAAACCAAATAAAGGGGTGAACGGTAATGAAACACTTTTTGATCGTTGTAGATATGCAAAAGGACTTTATAGACGGCGCGCTGGGAACGAAAGAAGCGGTCGCCATTGTGCCGAAGGTTACGGAAAAAATCAGGGGCTTTGACGGCGGGATATTCGCCACGCTCGACACCCACTATGATAACTACATGGAAACCGCCGAGGGCAGGAACCTGCCCGTGCCGCACTGCATCAAGGGCACCGAGGGCTGGGCGCTCAACAGGGAGGTAGCCGCCGCGCTCGGCGAAAAGGGCTATACGCCCGTTGAGAAGATCACCTTCGGCGCGGTCAACCTGCCGCAGCTCATCAGGGATGCAGCGGGGGAGGAAGCGTTTACGATTGAGCTGATCGGCTTGTGCACGGACATCTGCGTGGTGAGCAACGCGCTTCTGCTGAAGGCGAACTTCCCCGAGGCAACCATCACGGTGGATGCGGACTGCTGCGCGGGCGTAACGCCCCAAGCGCATGAAGCCGCTCTGGCTACCATGAAGAGCTGTCAGATTATGATATAAATTAAAACATAGTAAATGAAAAGAATAAACGGGGGAAAATAGTATGTTTAATGCTGAAAAGGTTAAGAGTGAATGCGTACAGTGGATACGCGATTTTTTTGAACAGAACGGAAAGGGCTGCAACGCCGTTGTCGGTATTTCGGGCGGCAAGGACAGCTCCATTGTCGCCGCCCTCTGCGTGGAAGCGCTGGGAAAGGACAGGGTCATCGGCGTGCTGATGCCCAACGGCGAGCAGGCGGATATCGACATGGCAAAGCTGCTGGTCGATACCCTCGGCATCCGCCACTTCATCGTCAACATCAAGGACGCGGTGGACGGCGTTGTCAACAGCGTACCCTTTGAGCTGAGCGAGCAGAGCCGCACCAACCTGCCGCCGCGCATCCGCATGGCGACGCTCTACGCCGTGTCGCAGAGCCATAACGGCAGAGTCGCCAACACCTGCAACCTCTCGGAGGACTGGGTCGGCTACTCCACGCGCTACGGCGATTCGGTGGGCGATTTCAGCCCCTGCTCCTATCTGACCGTCGCCGAGATGAAGCAAATCGGCAGACTGTGCGGACTGCCCGACGTCCTCGTGGACAAGGTGCCCATCGACGGACTCTGCGGCAAAACCGACGAGGACAACCTCGGCTTTACCTACGCGGAGCTTGACCGCTACATCCGCACGGGCGAAATCGACGATCAGGCGCATAAAGAGAAGATCGACCGTATGCATCGGATGAACCTCTTTAAGCTGCAGCTGATGCCCGCCTTCCGACCCGAGCTGTGAGGATAGTATGAAAAACAAGGCTTTTAAACTGGGCATTATCGTGGGACGCTTCCAGACCTTCCATACGGGACATCTGGATATGATAGAAAAGGCGTGCGCCGTCTGCGACCGCGTCGGCATTTTTGTCGGCTCCTCGCAGGAGTCGGGCACCCTCAAAAATCCCTTCACCTATGAAACGCGCCGCAAAATGCTGCAAAAGGTGTGCGGTTCCCGCGTGACGGTGTATCCGCTGCCCGATATCGGCGTGGGCAACAACGCCAAGTGGGGCGAGTATGTGCTGCAAAATGTGCGCAGAAATCTCGGCAAAGCGCCCGACCTGCTCATTTCGGGCAAGGAGGAGCGCCGCGTCAGCTGGTTCGACGGCGCGCTGGGCGTTTCCGTGGCGGAGCTGTACGTCCCCAAGACCATCGATATTTCCGCGACCCGTATGCGTGCGTTCTTCATCGAGGACGACCGCGCCGCGTGGCAGCGCTATACCCCTCCCGCGCTCTGGGAGGACTATGAAGCCATGAGACAGGCGGTGCTCGCCGCCAAGGACAATCTGCAAACAGCCAGCCTGTAAGCGGCGGCATTTGAATCGGAAGCTTAAGGAAAGGAACGGCAATTAAAATGAAGTTACAGCCTATTGTGGTATCCCTGCTGGATACCGACCTCTATAAATTCAACATGGATCAGGTCATTTTTCACAAGCACACCGACCTGTGCGGCGAATATTATTTCAAGTGCCGCAACAAGGACATCGTGTTCACCGCCGAGATGGAGGACGAGATCAACGCGCAGGTCGACCACCTCTGCTCTCTGCGCTTCACCGACGAAGAGCTTGACTACCTGCGCTCCATCCGCTTTATCAAGAACGACTATGTGGAGTTCCTCCGCCTGTGGCACCCCATCCGCGACTATGTGACCGTGAGCCGCGCCGACAGCGGCGAGCTGCAAATCGTGGTGAGCGGTCCGCTGTTCTCCGCCATGCAGTTTGAAATCTATCTGCTGGAAATCGTCAACGAGGTGTATTTCCGCCTGCGCTACGACTACGAAACGCTGCGGCGATCCGCCGAGGAAAAACTGGACAAAAAAATAAAGGCGCTCAACGACGGCACCTATACGTTTAAATTTGCCGAGTTCGGCTGCCGCAGACGGCTCTCCCGCGAGTGGGAGGACGTGGTAGTGCGCCGTCTTGCCCAAGAGACGGACAAGTGCGTGGGCACCTCCAATGTGTATCTCGCCATGAAATACAACCTCACGCCCATCGGCACCTACGCGCACGAGTATGTGCAGATGTATCAGGGCATCGACAAAATCCCGCTTGCGTATACCAATCACTACGCCATGCGCGACTGGTACGACGAGTACCAGGGCGACAACGGCACCGCGCTGACCGACACCATCACCACCGACCTGTTCCTGTACGACTTCAACCGCTCCATGGTGAACAACTACACGGGCGTGCGCCACGACAGCGCCGACCCCTACGAATGGGGCGAAAAAATCATTAAGCATTACGAGCGCTACGGCGTTGACCCCAAAACCAAGCTGCTGCTCTTTTCCGACAGCCTTGACTTCGACCGCGCGCAGGCGCTGTATGACTATTTCAAGGACAGAACCAAGGTGAGCTTCGGCATCGGCACCTTCTGCTCCAACGACACCTGCGAAAAGGCGCTGAACATCGTCATCAAGCTGCAGTATGTCAACGGCAGACCCGTGGCAAAGCTGTCCGACGCGCCCGGCAAGGCGATGTGCCGCGACGAGGCGTATCTCGATTCGGTTTGGCAAAACGTCAAACTAACGCCGCGTTATAACGCGTGATTTAACGGTTAAGTTGCGGTCAAACGTTGCTCGCGCGGATTGGCTCCCGCGAGTGGCGGTGATAGGAAATAATAGTCTGTTGTAGCAGGTGTAGCAGCTGTAGCAGGTGATTTCGTTAAATATATAAAAAGAGAATGATATAGAAATTAACATATTTACCTGCTACACCTGCTACTTGCTGCAATATGCACGCTCATATAAATCCAGTCGGGAAGACAGGGCTGTTTCCAAGCCAAGCTGTCTACCCGACTCGTTGCCGCGAGGGAGCCAAACCGCGCAACTAACGTTTGACAGCAACTTAACCGGTTGCTCCCGCGTTATTACGCATCGTTTATTCGACGTTATACACACAAATATATTAAAAATCTGTCGGGCAGACAACGTTGTTCAAAAGCAAAGCTGTCTGCCCGATTATTATAATCCGTTTTCAATTGTCAATTAGAAAGCTGAAGGAGGTTGATCAGCAGGAGCCAGCTCAGTCCGTAGTAGGTGACGACGGCAACCAGGTCGTTGATGGTGGTGATCAGGGGACCCGACGCCACGGCGGGGTCGACCTTGATTTTCTTGAAGAAGAGCGGAATCAAAGTGCCCACGGTGCTGGAAATCAGCATGGCGATCGCCAGCGAAACGCCGATACAGCCCGAAACCGAGAAGGCGAACATCACGTCCTTCTGCTTGGCGATGGTGATGTACAGCCCCACGAAGATAACCGAGATAACGCCCAGCAGCAGGCCGTTGAAGAAGCCCACGCGGCTCTCCTTGACAACCAGGTGCATTTTCTGCTTGAAGGTCAGGTTCTCGTCTGTCAGCACGCGGATGGTCACCGCCAGCGACTGGGTGCCCACGTTACCTGCCATGTCGAGAATGAGCGACTGGAATGCCATGATCATCGTCAGGCTCTGCACCACGCTTTCGAACACGCCCACCACGGAGGAAACCAGAATACCCAGTCCCAGCAGGGCAAACAGCCACGGCAGGCGCTTTTTCATGCTCTCGAACAGCGGCTCCTTCAAGTCCTCCTCGGCGGTCAGACCTGCGAACTTCGCGTAGTCCTCTCCCATCTCGTCGTCTACGACCTCGATGACGCTCTGCGCGGTGATAATGCCCAGGAACTTGTTGCCGTTATCCAGAACGGGCACCGACGCCTCGGAGTAGTCCTTCAGCTTCTCAATACAGTCGTCAATGCTCTCGTGCGCGTAGACATAGGGGAACGAGGTGATGATCAAATCATCCAGCGGCGTTGTTTTCTTCGCGGTAATCAGGTCGCGCAGCTCCATCGCGCCGTAGAACTCGTCGTCCTCGTCTACAACAAAGATGGTGGCGATGTTGTCGTTTTCCCTCGCCTGGCGCACCAGCTCGCTCATCGCCTCGGGAACGCTCAGGTTCTCGCGCAGCACAATGCAGTCGGTTGTCATCTTGCTGCCGATTTCGTCCTCGTCAAAGGAGGCAAGCAGGCGTATATCGCGCTTGACGTCGGGCGGCAGCGCGTCGATAATCAGCGCGCGCTTTTCTTTTTCTATGCCGTGCAAAATATTCGCGGCGGTGTCGGCGTCCAGCTCCTCTGTGACTGCCGACGCTTTTTTTACGTCCATTTCGTTGAGGTACGCCGTGGCGTCCTCAATCTCCAGGTGCTCAAATGCTTCCGCCAGCATGGCGGCGGTGCAGATGCGGCAGAGCTTTTTGCGCTCCGAGAGCGTCAGCGATTCCATCGCCTGCGCGATGTCGTTGCCGTGGTAGTCCTCGAGCTTGCTCTGCGCCGCCTTGGGAGAGTCCGTGCCGCGCACAATGGCGATGATTTCGTTTTCGTAATCGGGGCGCGCGGCGACCGCTTCCTCCACCGTGACGGCGGTTGTTGTTAATTCCTTATCCATGTTATTCCCTCCTGATCCTTCATTTGGCTTGTTTGGATAGAAAGGGGTCTGAAAGAGAAAAATCCCTGTATGCGTATCGTCATACAGGGGCAGATAATCATTTGGAAGGCGCGTCAGAGCGCGGGCAAGCAACACACGGCAACGCCCTGCCCGCTTACGCATCCGTTTTCGTATCTGCACCCTCCGGGCCCGTAACTATCACCGTTTGTCACCATACTCACCTCACTCGTCTTTTACTCTGTTATTCAGTATAGCACACAATCCCAAGGGTGTCAACTCACCCGCGGCAGCGTGACGCTGCACCCGGTGCGGCTTTGGATAGAGTGCATTTAGCAACGCCTTCTGCAAACGCCGCCCTATAGCGCGGCCGAGTGCCTCGGCTCTCAATGCCCCTTTGGACAAAATGAATTATTCAAAAACGTTTAGCTAACGGGGCGTTATTGCGCGTGCATGACGGTTAAGTTGCTGTCAAACGTCGCTGGCGCGGATTGGGTCGAGCGTCACGCTCGCTTCTGGTTATTACCGTTTCCGTGGTGCCCTCGAAAAGCTCGCAAAGGCGCTGCATACAGACGCGGAGGTCGTACTGCATACCGTTGCCGACCCATTCAATGACGAAGCCGACGAGCAGGCTCTTGTAGTAGAGGATAATCGCGCGCAGGTCGTCCTCGGGAATGTTCTTGCTGCCGTAGTGCTCCTGAAAATATTCCGTCACCGTGCGGTGGGCAATGCGGTTGAGATAGCGCTCAAACATGTCCTTGTTGCAGGAATGATAGAGGTGCATCATCGCGGTTTTGTTCTGCAGCGAGAACTCCATTGCCGCCAGAATGGTGGCGTAAATGTCCGCGTCGTCGCGGTCGGTGGTCTGCACCAGCGCGTCCGCCTGCTCGTTGAGGATTTCCTCGATCAGCGAGGGAATGTCGTCGTAGTGATAATAAAACGAATTGCGGTTGATGCCGCAGTCCTCCACGATCTCCTTGACGGTGATTTTGTTAACGGGCTTCGCGTTCAACAGTTTCATAAAGGAATTTTTTATCGCGTCCTTGGTGAGAGTTGCCATTTGCCTGCTCCTTGTCCGAATGGGATATATATTCAGTATAGCATACCCCGACGGTTTTTTCAAGAAAGGGCAAAACAAAAGAGACCGCCGCCCGAAAGCGTCAGTCTCCTAAAATGCCGTTTTCAAATAATTAGGAATTAGCCTCGATGTAGGCAACCAGTGCGCCGACAGTCTTGATGTTTTCGATTTCCTCGTCGGGAACCTCAACCTCAAACTCGTCCTCAATGGACATCAGCAGGTCAACAACGTCCAGAGAATCCGCGCCGAGATCTTCCTGAAGGTCGGTCTCCTCTGTGATCTTATCCTCTTCTACGTCGAACTGCTCAGCGAGAATTGCCTTAACTTTCTCCAATACCATAACGATTCCTCCTGTAAAATATTATGTACCTGTCCTGTAGACAAAAGCACATATTGTGTGCTACAATGATTAACGGCGTTAACCATCGACGAACAAACGCCCCGTTTGTTACACTTCCATATTATTGATATTTCCCCGCTTTGTCAATATCTAATTTGAATTTTTTCGGAAAAATCTTGATTTTGCATAAATAATATAGTTTCTATTGAATGATGAATAGCTATTAATGATACCACTTGGGAGGACACTGAAATGAGCAAGAAGCATTATGCGGTCATCGGACACCCTATAGGTCACACCATGTCGCCTTTTATACACAAAAAGCTGTTTGATTTGGCAGGAATTGACGCCGATTACACCAAGCTTGACATCGCGCCCGAGGCGCTTGCGGCAGAGTACGGGAGCACGCTGCGCGGTCTTGACGGCTACAATATCACCATTCCCCACAAGCAGCAGATTATTCCCCTGCTCGACGAGCTGGACGACAAGGCGCGTATGTACGGCTCCGTCAACACCGTCGCCAACGACGAAGGCAGGGCGAAGGGCTACACCACCGACCCCGTCGGCTTCATCAAGGCGATAGAGGCGGCTGGCATCGCGCTGGAGGGCAGAATCATGATCCTCGGCTGCGGCGGCGTGGCGCGCACCATGGCGTATGAAATCGCCCTGCGCGGCAAGCCCTTTGAGTTTGCGGTGCACCGCCGCAGCGTCGGCAGGGCGGGACTGCTCTGTCTGGACATCACGCGCAAGATTCCCGACGCGCAGGTGAGCTTCGGTCTGATGGATCAGATCATCGGCAATGTGGACGTGCTCATCAACGCAACGCCCGTGGGCATGTACCCCAACGTGGACGAACAGCCTATTCACAACTGCGCCATCGGCAGATGCGCCGCCGTGTACGACGCCATTTACAATCCGCTGGAAACCGCGCTCGTCAAGCGCGCCAAGGCGAACGGCAGCAAGGCGGAGGGCGGCATGTCCATGCTGGTATGGCAGGCGGTCGCCGCGCATGAGATATGGGACGGCTCCACCTATGACAAGCAGGACGTTGACAGGCTTTGTCTGGAGGCTGCGGAGGAAATGAAGCGGTTCTGAGCCGCCGTCGCAGGAGGAAAGCTATGAACAATATTATTCTATGCGGCTTTATGGGCTGCGGCAAAACAACGGTAGGCAGGAACATCGCGCGCAAAACGGGCAGGCGGTTCATTGATATGGATCGCTACATCGAGGAAAAGGCGGGCATGACCGTCAGCGACATCTTTGCGCAATTCGGCGAAGAGGGCTTCCGCGACAGGGAGCACGAGGCGTGCAGGGAGCTGGCACAGATGAACGGCGTCATCGTCGCCTCGGGCGGCGGCGCGCTGACATTTGAACGCAACGTGGCGGTGTTCAAGGGAGTGGACACCATCGTGCTGCTCGACGTGCCGCTCGGCACCATAGCGGAGCGCCTGCGCAGCGACGTCCGCCGTCCGCTCCTGCAGCGCCCCGACAAAGAAAAGGTGATGGCGGAACTGTATGAAAAGCGTATGCCGCTCTATCTCGCCGCCGCCGATGTGGTGGTAAAGGGAGAGAGCACGCCCCTGAAAACCGCGATGGCTGTTATTGCCCACCAACGGCCGAGTGCCTCGGCTGTCAATCCGCGCAACTAACGTTTGGCAGAAACTTAACTATCATGCCCGCGTTCGGACGCGGCGTTTAACCGACGTTTTGTCAAACCGACTTTTTAATAGCCGCACTGACCGCAGGGGCACCCTGCCGCGTTATAGCGCGGCGTGCGCCGCAGGCGCTTTTTCCGCGCAAGCAACGTTTGGCAAAAACTTAACCATCATGCCCGCGTTTCTAGCGCGCCGTTTGTCCGACGTTTTTGAAACGCCGTTCTTTCCATAGGCGCACCGGGTGCAGCGTCACGCTGCCGCTGACAACCGGGGCACCCGGTGGTTGACGTTTGCGCTTTAAAGTGGTAAAATATGATTACCGACAATAATGGTAAGAGAGGTAAATTGGAAAATGATTATTGTAATTAAATCAAGCGCGACCCCCGAACAGCTGATAAGCTTTACCGAAAAGCTGAAAAACGACTACGACGTGCGGATCAACCGCTGGGACGGCATACACTCCACCGTCCTCGGCCTGATAGGCGACACCACGCCCATCGATATTGAATATATCGAGGCGCAGGACATTGTTGAAAGCGTCAAGCGCGTGCAGGAGCCGTATAAGAAGGCGAACCGCAAGTTCCATCCCGAAAATACCGCCATCAAAATCACCGACACCGTCACCATCGGCGACGGCAGCCTGCATATTATGGCGGGTCCCTGCTCGGTTGAGAGCGAGGAGCAGATCGTCGCCATCGCCAAGAGCGTACAGCAGTCGGGCGCGACCCTGCTGCGCGGCGGCGCGTTCAAGCCGCGCACCTCGCCCTATGCGTTCCAGGGACTGAAATCGGCAGGCCTTGACCTGCTGAAGGCTGCCCGCAAGGAAACGGGACTGCCCATCGTCACCGAAATCATGCGCGTGTCGCATATAGATATGTTTGAAAACGTCGACATCATCCAGGTAGGCGCGCGGAACATGCAGAACTTTGAGCTGCTCAAGGAGCTGGGAAAAACCGACAAGCCCATCCTGCTCAAGCGCGGCCTGTCCTCTACCATTGAGGAATGGCTCATGAGCGCCGAGTATATCATGGCGGGCGGCAACGACAAGGTTATGCTGTGCGAGCGCGGCATCCGCACCTATGAAACCTTTACGCGCAATACCATGGATGTTTCCGCTATCCCCGTCATCAAGCGGCTGTCCCATCTGCCCGTCATCGTCGACCCCAGCCATGCCGCAGGCAAGAGCTGGCTGGTGGAGCCGCTTGCCATGGCGGCTGTCGCAGCGGGCGCGGACGGTCTGATCATCGAAGTACACAACGACCCGCCGCACGCGCTGTCCGACGGCGCGCAGTCGCTGACGCCTGTTCAGTTTGACGCGGTGGCGAAGAAAATATTCTCATTAAAGAAGGCGTTGAGCGAATGAATATTGCGATAGCAGGCTTGGGCATCATCGGCGGCAGCTACTGCAAGGCGTTCAAGTCCTATACCAAACACACGGTCATCGGCATCAACCGCTCACCCGCCGTGGCGCAGCAGGCGCTGGAGGAGGGAGCGATCGATATTGCCGGCACGGCGGAGGATTTGTCCCGCGCCGATGTGATCATTCTGTGCATGTATCCGCAGGCGTGCGTTGATTTTGTGCGCGAAAACGGACAGTATATCCGCTCCGACGCGATCGTCACCGACGCGGCGGGCATCAAGCGCGCTTTGTGTCCGCAGATGAAGGAGCTGGCGGCGCAGTTCGGCTTTACGTTCGTGGGCAGTCATCCCATGGCGGGCAAGGAAAAGAACGGCTTTGAGGCGAGCGAGGCGGAGCTGTTTGCGGGCGCGAGCTTTCTGATAACCCCCTGCGGCGCGCCTGAGGAGGCGGTGAACGTGCTGGCAAAGCTGGCGCGCGAAATCGGCTTCGGCACCGTTAAAATCACCACGCCCGAGGAGCACGACCGCATGATCGCGTTTACCTCGCAGCTGCCGCACGTGCTCGCGTGCGCCTATGTGCTCAGCCCCAGCTGCCCCAACCATAACGGCTTTTCGGCAGGCAGCTACCGCGATGTGTCGCGCGTGGCGAATATCAACGCGAGGCTGTGGAGCGAGCTGTTCCTCGAAAACAGGGAGCCGCTGCTGGAGGAGCTGCGGGAGCTGCACCGCAATACCAAGGCGATTTATGACGCGGTGGAAGCGTCTGACAAAGAAGCCCTTGCCGACCTGCTTGAGCGCGGTCACCGGGTGAAGCAGGCACTGGGCGAATAAGGAGAGCATTATGAGAACCGTACATGTGCATACGGGCAAGCCGTATGATATTATGATAGAACGCGGCATACTCGACCGCTGCGGCGCGTATGTCAGAGAGCTGACGCAGGCGGAAAAGGTGGTCGTTGTCACGGACGACAACGTGGCGCCGCATTATCTCTGGCGCGTCATCAACGCGCTGGATCAGCAGGGTTTGCAGGTGAAAACCCATATTTTCCCCGCGGGCGAAAAGAGCAAGACTCTCGACACCATCGCCGATATTTACAAGGTACTCGCCGACTTCCGCATGACGCGCAAGGATGTGCTCGTCGCGCTGGGCGGCGGCGTATGCGGCGATATGACGGGCTTTGCGGCGGCGACCTATCTGCGCGGCGTCGGCTTTATGCAGATCCCCACCTCCCTGCTGGCGCAGGTGGATTCCTCCGTGGGCGGCAAGACGGGCGTTGATCTGCCGCAGGGCAAAAATCTGGTGGGCGCGTTCCATCAGCCGTTCGCGGTGCTGATTGACCCCGACACGCTCAAAACGCTGCCCGATAAGTTCATCGCCGACGGCATGGGCGAGGTCATCAAGTACGGCTGCATCAAGAACGCGGCGTTCTTTGATTTCCTCGAAAACGAGAACCTGACCGACCGCATTGAGGACGTCATCGAGGTCTGCGTTTCGATTAAGCGCGACGTCGTGAGCCGCGACGAGCACGAGGCAGGGGAGCGTATGCTGCTCAACTTCGGGCACACCCTCGGTCATGCCATTGAAAAGCTGCGCGGCTTTGCGGGTATCACCCACGGCATGGCGGTAGCCGTCGGCATGGTGCTGATGGCGCGCGCGGGCGAGCGGAACGGTCACACCGAAGCAGGCACCGCCGACCGCATTGTGCGGCTCTGCGAAAAATACGGCCTGCCCACCGAGGACTCCGCGACCGTTCACGGCATGGCGGAGGCGGCAAAGGGCGACAAGAAAACCGCAGGCAGCCGCATCAACCTCGTTTTGCTGCGCAAGATCGGCGACAGCTTCACACTCAACCTCCCGCTGAACGAGCTGGAGGCGTTTATCACCGAATAACTTCCGACAGGTATTGATATGAGTAATGTAACCTTTCATCCCTTTGCGCCGCAGGGCACCGTGGCGGCGCCGCCGTCCAAAAGCGACGTACACCGCGCCATTATCTGCGCGGCGCTGTCGGGCGGCGTATCTACCGTGTCGCCCGTCGCGCTGTCCGAGGACATCACCGCGACTATCCGCTGCGTAGAAGCCCTCGGCGCCGTCACCGCTATGGAGGACGGCAGGCTGACAGTTGACGGCTCGGGTATGTTCCTCCAAAAAACCGCCGTGCTCGACTGCCATGAAAGCGGCAGCACCCTGCGGTTTTTGATTCCCGTCGCGGCGGCGGGCGGCGTGGACGCGACCTTTACGGGAACGGGCAGACTGCCCGCGCGTCCCATCGGCATCTATACCGACGCCCTCCCCGAAAAGGGCGTGACCTGCGTTACGGAGGGCGGCCTGCCCCTGCGCGTGAGCGGCAGGCTGCAGAGCGGCGTCTATGCCGTTCCCGGCAACGTCAGCTCCCAGTTTATTACGGGGCTGCTCTTTGCCCTGCCCCTGCTCGACGGCGACAGCGATATTATCCTGATCTCGCCCATTCAGAGCGCGGGGTACATCAATATGACCATCCGCACCATGTCAAAGTTCGGCATTGAAATAGATATGACCGACAGGGGCTGGCACATCCGCGGCAAACAGCACTATATTCCCACCGATTACACCACAGACGGCGACTGGTCGCAGGCGGCTTTCTTTTTGACGGCGGCGGCTGTGGGCGGCGAGGTGACCGTGAACGGCTGCAATATCGACTCCTCTCAGGGTGACCGCCGCATCGCCGCGCTGCTGCGCGAATTCGGCGCGGAGGTGCAGCAGGACGGCGGCATTGTCACCGTCAGAAAAGCGCCCCTGAGCGGCATAGAAATCGACGCGTCGCAGATTCCCGATTTGGTGCCCGTTCTGGCGGTGTGCGCCTGCTTTGCCAAGGGCGTGACCACCATCGGCAACGCCGCGCGGCTGCGCATAAAAGAGAGCGACCGCCTGCAAACCACCGCCGCGCTGGTCAACGCGCTCGGCGGCAGGGCGGAGGAGCTGCCCGACGGACTGGAAATAACGGGCGCAGGCAAGCTGCGCGGAGCGGCTGTGCAGGGCTGCAACGACCACCGCATCGTCATGGCGGCGGCTGTGTGCGCGGCAGGCTGCGAGGGAGAGATCGTCTGCTCCGACGCGTGGAGCGTCAATAAGAGCTATCCCGCTTTTTATGAAGATTACGCCAAAATCGGCGGCGCGGCGGAAACGGAAGCGCCGTAACAGTGAAATAAAAGAGAGAAACAAGAAAATCAATTTTGACAACGGAACGGCAACCATCATGCCGCAAAGCGGCAATTCATTCTTACTTTAACGGTTTTCGTCAATATTCGGCGTTTGACGGTTCGTCAACAGTCGGCAACAGGAATGAATTGCCCTACGGGCATGAATAGGCTTCGCCATGAATTGCCATTACATGGCATGAATGGAACGCTTTGGCGCTCATATTAAAAGATAGGAGGCGGCTTATGTCCTCGACCTTAGGAGATAAAATCAAACTGTCCGTATTCGGCGAGAGCCACGGCAACGGGATCGGCGTTGTCATCGACGGTCTGCCTGCGGGAGAGACCATCGACCTTGACGCGGTGCTGGTACAGATGGCGCGCCGTGCGCCCGGCCGCGACAAAACCGCAACGCCGCGCAGGGAAAGCGATTTGCCGCGCGTGCTGTCGGGTATGCTGGGCAACACCCTCACGGGAGCGCCGCTCTGCGCCGTGATCGAAAACACCAATACGCGCTCGCAGGATTACGGCAATCTGCTCGACCTGCCCCGTCCCGGTCACAGCGACTACACGGCGCATGTCAAGTACCGCGGCGCGAATGATGTGCGCGGCGGCGGCCACTTTTCGGGCAGGATCACCGCGCCGCTGGTATTCGCGGGCGCGGTCTGCCGTCAGCTGCTGGAAAAGCAGGGCATACGGATCGCCGCCCATATCCAATCCATCGGCGGCGTGAGCGACGCGCTGTTCGACCCCGTCTGCATTGACGACGCGCTGATGGAGCGCCTGAGCCGTTCCTCCTTTGCCCTCATCGACGGGAGCAGGGAAGAAGCCATGCGCGCGGAGGCGGAAAGCGCCCGTCTGGCGTGCGACAGCGTGGGCGGCGTGATTGAGTGCGCCGTCACGGGACTGCCCGTCGGCATCGGCGAGCCGATGTTTGACGGCGTGGAGAGCGCGATCGCCAAGGCGGTGTTCGGCGTGCCCGCCGTCAAGGGGCTGGAGTTCGGCGAGGGCTTCGGTCTGTCGCGGCTGCGCGGCTCGCAGGCGAACGACCCCTTCCGCATGAGCGGCGGCAGGGTGGTCACCGAGACCAACCGCTGCGGCGGCATTCTCGGCGGTATTACCAACGGTATGCCGCTGGTGTTCCGCGCGGCGATCAAGCCGACGCCGTCCATTTCCCAACCGCAGAGAACCGTCAATTTGCAGACGGGAGAAAACGCGGAGCTGACCGTTCACGGCAGACACGACCCTTGCATCGTGCCGCGCGCCGTGCCCGTCATCGAGGCGGTGACGGCGGTCGCGATTCTGAATTTGATATAGGTGACATATGAGAGATTTAAGCGAAATACGCAAGGATATAGACGCGATAGACAGCGAGCTGATCGAGCTGTTCCGGCGCAGAATGGACTGCGCTAAGGAAGTCGGCTGCTATAAAAAGGAGAGGGGGATCCCTGTTCTCAACCGTCAGCGCGAGAACGAGATCCTCGACAACGTGCAGGAAAGAGGCGGCGAATACGGAGCGGCGGCGCGCCTGCTCTTCGCCAATATTATGGAGCTGTCGCGCGCGCTGCAGCATAACATCGTATGCAGCGGACAGGCGCTGCGCCGCGAGATCACCCAGGCGGACGAGGCGCCGCCCACCGAGGGCGTGACTGTCGCTTATCAGGGCATCAAGGGCGCCAACAGCTATGAGGCGGCGCACAAGCTGTTTCCCTCCGCCGCGCTGTGCAGCCGCAAAACCTTTGAGGACGTCTTTGACACGGTGGACAGCGGCGAGGCGACCTTCGGTATTCTGCCCGTTGAAAACTCCACGGCAGGCTCCGTTTCGGCGGTGTACGATCTGATTCTGAAGCACCGCTTCTATATTGTAGGCGCACTGGATATGCCGATCGAGCACTGTCTGGGCGCTTTGAAGCAGTCAACGCTCGAGGACATCGAAATCGTCTGGTCACATCCGCAGGCGCTCTCGCAGTGCGGAAATTACATCGCCTCGCGCGGCTACACGCCCGTCCCCAAGGCAAACACGGCGGTGGCGGCGCGCGACGCGGCGCTTGAAAAGCGGCTGAACGTGGCGGCGATTTGCAGCCCCGAGGCGGCGAAGGAGTACGGCCTGCAGCTGCTCGAGCGCGATTTGCAGGACGACCCCTACAACACCACGCGGTTCATCGTGATATCCAAGCGGCTCTACATCGCGCCCGACGCGAACAAAATCAGTCTTTGCTTTTCGCTGCCGCACGTGGAAGGCTCGCTGTATAATTTGCTCTGCCGCTTCAATTCGCTGGGGCTGAACCTGACCAAGATCGAGTCGCGCCCCGCAAAGGGCAGGGACTTTGAGTACCTGTTCTATCTGGACTTTACGGGCAGCGTCCGCAGCGACAACGTCATCGACCTGCTCAGCCAGCTGAGCGAGGAGCTCCCCGAGTTCAGCTTCCTCGGAAACTACAAAGAATGAACGGACAATGGACAATTGAAATTTTTGGTTAAGTTCATATAAATGAAAACGGGCAGACAAGGTGGATGCAATACCTTGTCTGCCCATGTTTTGCTTATTTATTTGTCAATAGCGTAAACCGTCAGCCGGTTATCCGCTCCGCCCGCGTGACGCTTGCTCCAATCCGCCCGCGTGTCGCGGGAGCCAATCCGCGCAACTGACGTTTAGCAGCAACTTTACCTCTTGCTGCCGCGCTATAAGGCGGCGTTGGTCAAACGCTTTGCGAAATGTATTCTATCCAAAGCCGCACTGACCGCAGCGGCACGCTGCCGCGCTATAAGGCGGCGTTGGTCAAACGTTTTGCGAAATGCACTCTATCCAAAGCCGCACTGACCGCAGCGGCACGCTGCCGCGCTATAAGGCGGCGTTGGTCAAACGTTTTGTGAAATGCACTCTATCCAAAGCCGCACTGACCGCAGCGGCACGCTGCCACTGAGAGCCGAGGCACTCGGCTAATCCAGCGAGTTCTTTTGTTTGACGGGAACCTGTTTTTCGTAGCAGGCGAAGGCGTCCTCTACAAGCGCCTTGTCGGGCTTGGGAGAAATCAGGCTTACCACGGGCACGATCACCAGTCCCGCGAGCATTGCCAGCGCGCCGCAGTTAATGGGAGACTGCAGCAGCGGCGGGAAGAGCTGTCTTGCGAACAGGTTGAGCAGCATAAGACCCGCGCCGAAAATGAAGCTGATCCAGCAGGCGAGCTTGGTTGTCTTTTTCCAGTACAGACCGTACAGGAAGGGGGCCAGGAACGCGCCCGCCAGTGCGCCCCACGATACGCCCATCAGCTGCGCGATGAACTTGACGCTTTCGTTTTTGCTCTGCGTCTGGTAAATCGCGATAAACGCCGAGATGGCGATAAAGACGACAACGAAAATACGGATGATGAGCACCTGCTTTTTCTCGTCCATCTTCTTGATGATGTTGCCCTTGAGCAGGTCGATGGTCAGGGTGGAGGAAGAGGCGATAACCAGCGAGGACAGGGTGGACATGGACGCCGACAGCACCAGGATGACCACCACCGCGATCAGAAGGGGCGGAAGTCCCGAAAGCATTTGCGGAATGATCGCGTCAAAGCCGTCCTTGGCAACGTCAACGTCGAACAGTCTGCCGAAGCCGCCGAGGAAGTAGCAGCCGCCCGCCACGATCAGCGCGAACGCGGTGGAGATAACGGTGCCCTTCTTGATATCTCTCTCGTGCTTGATGGCGTAGAACTTCTGCACCATCTGGGGCAGGCCCCAGGTGCCCAGCGAGGTCAGGATGACGACGCCCAGCAGACCGAGCGGATCGGGTCCGAAGAAGGAGTTGAACGCGCCCGGAATAGAGGTGGCGCTCGGGTCCTCCACCTTGGCAAGACCGTTGAGCGCTTCCATGAAGCCGCCCTGATTCATAAGCACCGCCGCGATGACCGCCACAATGCCGATGATCATGATAATGCCCTGGATGAAGTCGTTGATCGCCGTCGCCATGTAGCCGCCCGCGATAACATAGATACCCGTCAGCACGCTCATGGCGATGATGCACCAGATGTAGTCGATGTGGAACGCCATGCTGAACAGACGGGAAAGACCGTTGTAAAGCGAGGCGGTGTAGGGAATCAGGAAAATAAAGGTGATGATGGAAGCGCCGATTTTGAGTCCCTTGCTGTCAAAGCGCTTGCCGAAGAACTCGGGCATGGTCGCCGAGTTGAGGTGCTGGGTCATAATGCGGGTGCGTCTGCCCAGAATCACCCATGCCAGCAGCGAGCCGATCAAGGCGTTGCCGATGCCGATCCAGGTGGACGCGATGCCGAACTTCCAGCCGAACTGTCCCGCGTAGCCGATAAAGATAACCGCGGAAAAGTAGGAGGTGCCGTAGGCGAACGCCGTCAGCCACGGACCGACGCTTCTGCCGCCCAGCACAAAGCCGTTGACGTCGGTGGCGTTCTTGCGGCAGTAAATGCCCACGCCGATCATGACGCCGAAGAACAGCACCAGCATGATGATTTTAATTGCTAAATCCATTGTTGCTATTACCCCCCGATGGGAAAAATTTTATATGAACGGATCAGGAAAGCTCCGTGTTCATATCAATTTCATTCTGCTGCGCCACAACGCTGGTGCCGCAGTATTTTTTGCGCAGAACGGGCTTTTCGATTTTGCCCGTGGGGTTGCGCGGAACATCCGCAAAGATGAGCTTGCGCGGACGCTTGTAGCGCGGCAGCGCCATGCAGAAGGCGTTGACCTCTTCCTCGCTCAGACTATGGTCGGGCTTGACCTCGATAACGGCGGCGGCGATTTCGCCCAGCCGCTGGTCGGGCAGACCGATGACAGCCACATCCTTGATGGCGTCGTTGGAGCGCAGGAAGTCCTCGATCTGAACGGGGTAGATGTTCTCGCCGCCCGAGATGATAACGTCCTTCTTGCGGTCAACCAGGTAGATAAAGCCCTCGCTGTCGCGCTCCGCCATGTCGCCCGTATACAGCCAGCCCTCGCTGTCGAGTACCTCCTCGGTCGCCTTGGCGTCGCGGTAGTAGCACTTCATCACGCCCGGTCCCCTGACCGCCAGCTCGCCTACGCCGCTTGTCACCTCGTTGCGGTTCTCGTCCACAATGCGCACCTCCCAGCCGTAGCCCGGCACGCCGATGGCGCCCACCTTGCGGATGTTGCCCATGCCCAGGTGTACGCAGCCGGGTCCGATGGACTCGCTCAGGCCGTAGTTGGTGTCGTATTCGTGGTGCGGGAAAATCGCTTTCCAGCGCTTGATCAGCGTGGGAGGTACAGGCTGCGCGCCGATGTGCATCAGGCGCCAGCGGCTGAGGTCGTACTCGTTCAGGTCAATCGCGCCGCTGTCAATGGCGTCGAGAATATCCTGCGCCCACGGCACCAGCAGCCATACGATGGAGCAGCGCTCCTCGCTGACGGTGCGGATGATCCACTCGGGACTCACGCCGCGCAGCAGCACCGCCTTGCTGCCCGAATACAGGCTGCCGAACCAGTGCATCTTGGCGCCCGTGTGATAGAGCGGCGGAATGCAGAGGAACACGTCGTCGTGCGTCTGTCCGTGGTGCGCGTGCTCCACCCTGGCGGAGTGCATCAGCGCGCGGTGCGCGTGCAGAATCGCCTTGGGAAAGCCCGTTGTGCCCGATGAAAAATAAATGGCGCCGTCGTCGTCGTCGGTGATATAAACGCTCGGCGCCTGCGAGGAGCAGTAGCCGATGAGCTTTTCATAGCTGTCTGCGAAGGAGGGACATTCGTCGCCCACATAGAAGCAGTTCTTCACGCGCTGCATCTGCGGCAGAACCTCCTCCACTCTGCCGATGAACTCGGGTCCGAACACCAGCACGTCGGCGTCAGCCTTGTTCACGCAGTAGCCGATTTCCTCGGCGGTGTAGCGGAAGTTGAGCGGAACGGCAATGGCGCCCGACTTGAGCACGCCGAAATAAATGGGCAGCCAGTCAAGGCAGTTCATCAGCAGAATCGCCACCTTGTCGCCCTTCTTTACGCCGCGGGTCAGCAGCAGATTGGCAAAGCGGTTCGCTTTTACGTCAAATTCTCCCCAGGTCAGCTGCTTGCGGAACGCGCCGCTGCGGTTCGACTCGATGAGAGAATACTCCCTCCATGTGACATGGGGGACATTTTTAACCTCTGGGTTGATCTCTACCAGCGCCACTTCCTCTTTGAAATAGGTGGCGTTTCTGGTGAGAAGCTCGGTAATAGGCATCAGTCTTTTCTCCTTTTCATTCTTTTCGGTCTTTTCTTTTCAAATGACATATGACAATAACAAAAATTGACCCCGGCATACCGGCGTCCGGGGCAGATGGTGCAACTAATACTATCGCACAATCCATGCCTTTTGTCAAGTATAACCAGAGAATCGCACAATAATTTGTGAAAAGCTTACAAACGGCAAGCTCTTTTTTGGTTTAAATTGCTACGCTTTAAAGCGCCTATGCTTTAAACCGCTAAAGTGATTTTATCAACGCTTCGGTCTTTACAAACCGGCGCGCGGGTGATATAATGAAGCTATACAAAATACGCAAGGGGGTGTGCGCATGTTTTGTGGAAAATGCGGCATGAAAATAGAGGACATCGCGGTGTTTTGTCCGTACTGCGGCAATCAGGCGCCGGGCAGAAGCAGCCTTGGCGAACAGCCCGAAGCGCCGGTGGACCGCTGGGAGCGAACCGAGTATTTGCCGCAAAACGGAGCGGAGCTGCACATGGCGGACGGTGCCCGGATGGATGACGGCAGCGCCGAAACGGAGCTGCTGGGCGGCTACGGGGTGCCGAATACGATAACAACGGCACAGACGGAGCCGCAAACGGCGTCTGTGGTGCAGCAGTATGTTCCCGCGCCGCCTGTTGCGCCGAAGAAGAAAAAATGGCCGCTTGCGGTGATACTCGCGTCGGTGGCGGTGCTGCTCTGCCTGGGCGGCTTTGTCGCGCTGCGCGTGTTTTATTTCGGCTCCGACAGCTACCGCCTGAACAGGGCGGGCGATAGGATCCTGTCGGGAGAAATCGACGAGGCGGTGTCTGACATCAGCGATATCGCGTCGGCAGAGGCGGACGCGGTGCGGCAGTTTGCCGATGTGATGCGCCACCGCAAGGCGTTCATGGAACAATACAAGTCAGACAAGGTGCAGATGTCCGACGATCCCGTCAAGCTGCCGTACGAACAGCTGGTTGCCGCGTATGACGGATTTGACGCCGCCGACAAGCTGCCCGAGTCGCTCAAAAAGCGCTACGATAAAATGAACGGGCGGCTCACCAAGATGAGCGAGGCGACAAAGAACCTGACCCCCGCGCTGCTGGTGGACGCGCAGCGCGGCGTATGGGCATACGGCGAGCGCAAGCGGGGCGAAAGCTTTACCATTACAGGCATTGACAAGGTGATAGCGGTGGCCGAGCCGGCGGTCAACACCCTGAAAACCGAGCTGGTGGAAACCGAGGGCTATCGGGACCTGCAGGCGCACTCGCAGGCGAAGGGGCTTACCATGGTGGACGAGTTTTACCACGCGGTGGCGACGCGCCTGGCGCAGGATAAATACAACGTGGCGGAATACAGAAAGCAGCATATGGGTGAAAACGCGGAGCTGTTCCTGTCGGAGCAGGAGGCGCGTTTCCCCGCTTCGGTGGGCAGTCTGCTGTCACCCGTGTATATGCAGGAGAACGCGGAGGATAACGCGGAGACCGTTTACCTGTCGCTCTGCTGTGCATGGATGGCATACGCGTGTGAAGAATGAACCAATCCCCTTCCGTCGGCATAGAATGTGCCGATGAAAGGGGATATTTTTATGGTCAATCAATTTGAAAACCGCATTTCGGGCGATTCGCCCTTCAAGCCCGAGTTTGAGCAGTATGTCAGCAGTCACCCGGGGCGCGGCTCGCTCAAGGTGCAGGTGAGCGCCGCCAACCGCAGCTTTCCCGTCAAAAACGTCTTTGTGGAGGTCGCGGTAGACGAGGGCGGTATGCGCTACAGCCTGTACCGCGACGTGACCGACGAGTCGGGCATTGTCAACGAAATCGTGCTGCCGACCTGTTCGGGCAGCGACAATAACACCCCCGCCACAGCGGGAAGGGACGAAGCCGTGTATCTGGTATCCGTATTTCACCCCGCGTTTGAGGAGGTAGTGGACTATCCCGTCACCGTGCAGGACAGAACCGAAACCATTCTTCCCGTGGCGCTGGAGCCGCTGAGCGGCGACAAGGAGGACGGCGCATGGCAGTAACTCCCGTTATTCCGCAGACCATCACGGTACATCTGGGCAGGCCGAACACGCCCGCGCCCAACGTGACCGTGCCGTTTACCGAATACATCAAGAACGTCGCCTCCAACGAGATTTATCCCACCTGGCCCGAGAGCGCCATCCGCGCGAATATCCTGGCGCAGATCACCTTTGCGCTCAACCGCGTCTACACCGAGTATTACCGCAGCCGCGGCTATGATTTTGACATCACCGACAACACCTCCATCGACCAGAACTACGTCTACGGCGGCGAGGTGTACGACAATATCAGCCGCATAACCGACGAGATATTCAACAACTACATTGTCCGTGCGGGCAGTGTGGAGCCGCTTTACGCGCAGTTCTGCGACGGCTACACCACCTTCTGCAGCGGTCTGTCGCAGTGGGGCACCGTTACGCTTGCAAATCAGGGCTTCACGCCGATTCAGATTCTGCGCTACTACTACGGCGACGACATCGGGATCGTCTACAACGCCGAGGTGGGCGGCAACACGGAGTCCTACCCGGGAGTTGCGCTGCGGCGCGGCTCCTTCGGGGACGACGTACTGACTATCAAGCGCGAGCTGAACCGCATTGCCAAGAATTACCCCGCCATTCCGACGGTCAACGGCAACACGGGCGTCTATGACCTGGAAACCGAGAACGCGGTGCGGGTGTTCCAGGAAATCTTCAACCTTGATGCCGACGGCGTGGTGGGCAAGGCGACGTGGTACAAAATCAAGCAGATATTCGCGGGCGTAAAGCGGCTGTCGGAAATCACCAGCGAGGGGCTGACGCTCTCGGAGGTGGAAAAGCGCTATACGCGAGAGCTGCGCGTCGGTATGCGCGGCGTTGACGTGGAGGCGCTGCAATATTATCTGGCGTTTCTGGGGTATTTCTATCCCGAGCTGCCGCCGATTCCCATAACGGGCTACTTCGGCGAGCTGACGCGCGACGCAGTGTTCACCTTCCAGAACAACTACGGGCTGCCGGTAACGGGCGTAGTAGACGCGAATGTGTTCCATGAAATCGAGCAGGCATACCGCGCGGCGGTGCGCGACCTGCCGCCGAGCTATCAGACCGCCATCGGCGAGCCGTACCCGGGGCGGTTCATCGTGGAGGGAGACCGCGGCGAGAGCGTGCGGATCATCCAGCGGTACCTCAACGTGGTGAACGCCGCCAATCCGAGCGTGCCCGCCGTCGCGGTGGACGGTATCTTCGGGCCGCGCACCAAGGCGGCGGTGACCGCCTTCCAGCGCTCTCTCGGCATTGAGCAAAACGGAGCCGTAGGCCCCGCAGAATGGGCGGAGTTAGTCATAAGAGGCAACAACCTCTAACAAGCGTGACGCTCGACCCGATCCGCGCGAGCGTGACGCTCGACCCAATCCGCGCGAGCGTGACGCTCGACCCAATCCGCGCAACCAACGTTTGACAGCAACTTAACCGTTTGCTCCCGCGTAATAGCGCGGCGCTAGCAGAAGGCGTTGCTAAATGCACTCTATCCAAAGCCGCACTGACAGCAGCGGCACGCTGCCGCGCTCAGACGCGGTGTTAGCAGAAGGCGTTGCTAAATGCACTCTATCCAAAGCCGCACCGGGTGCAGCGTCACGCTGCTTGACAAATAATACTATGTGATGTATAATAATATGCGAAGGGAGGCGTTGTTATGGATGCGCAATTAAAACGGGGATTGATCGACATCTGCGTGCTGGCGGCTATTAAGGACGAGGACAGCTACGGCTACCGCATCATCAAGACTGTAAAGCCCTACATGGAGATATCCGAATCCACGCTCTATCCCGTGCTCAGACGTCTGGAGGCTTCCGCACTGCTCACCGTTCGTTCGGCGGAGCATAACGGACGGCTGCGCAAGTATTATCACATCACCCAAGCGGGTATTGACCGCCTGAATGCCTTTTCGGAGGAATGGAAGGAAATAACCGCGATTTATCAATTTGTGACAAAGGAGGGTCACCATGAGTAAAACGGCATTTATCAACGAATTATCCCGAAAGCTGGACAGACTCAGCGAAGCGGACAGAAAGGAGTATCTGGAGTTTTTCTCCGAGCTGATCGACGACAAAATCGAGGAGGACGGCGCGGACGAGGCGGCGGCTGTGGGCGCGATGGAGGGCGCCGACGCTTTGGCGGACGCCATTATCCGCGAAATCCCCGTTGAGCCGGAAGACGCTCCCTACACGGAGAACCACGCCGTCATCGACTGCACGAACCGCTACAGAATGAACGACGGCAGGTACAACTTTACGGTGAAGCTCCCCGAGGACGTCAGCCTGAAGGACGTCGTCATTGAGATAACGGAGGACTACCGCGGCACGCGGCGGCTGTGCACCAACCTGTATTACCTCACCGACGGCGAGGAAGCGGACTTTGCCATCCGTCCCGAGAACGCCTACGGCGGC
>ONEN01000129.1 GCA_900316815.1 uncultured Eubacteriales bacterium
CGGCAAGCTCTTTAAGGACGGCGTAAAGACCATTTACAGCACCTCTGCGAACGGTTTGGTAGCACCCGGCGACTACACCTTTGACGCGGACGGCAAGATCGTATTCCCCGAGGGCGGCACGGGCGTTGTGGGTGATATCTATTACGAGAACTATTCTCCCAAGAACGCGGGACTGGTGAAGGTTGGCAACGACTTCTACTTCTCCATGAAGGACGGCAAGATCTTCAAGAACGGCGTCAAGACCTTCTTCAGCACCAACTGCAAGGGTCTGCTCACTCCCGGCGAGTACACCTTCGGCGCGGACGGCAAGATCGTATTCCCCGAGGGCGGCACGGGCGTTGTGGGAGATGTGTACTATCAGGACTATGCTCCCAAGAATGCGGGACTTGTAAAAGCGGGCGACGACTATTACTTTACCGTGACGGGCGGCAAGCTCTTTAAGGACGGCGTCAAGACCATTTTCAGCAGCAGTGCCAACGGCTTGCTGAATCCCGGCGACTACACCTTTGACGCGGACGGCAAAGCCGTATTCCCCGAAGGCGGCACAGGCGTTGTGGGAGATATCTATTATGAAAACTACGCTCCCAAGAATGCGGGACTTGTAAAAGTGGGCGACGACTATTACTTTACCGTGACGGGCGGCAAGCTCTTTAAGGACGGCGTAAAGACCATTTACAGCACCTCTGCGAACGGTTTGGTAGCACCCGGCGACTACACCTTTGACGCGGACGGCAAGATGGCTTGAACCGGCCGCTTTTTATATTGTACAGGCAAAAAATGTACAGGCAAAAAATAACACCGGCCTCCGCTGCGGGAGGTCGGTGTATTGTTACTATGAAGGGTAGGTGTATGAACGGAGGAACAGCTTAGGAATCCATAAGAGCGTCAGCTTACGCGAACCGTCAGCAGACCAAGCCCCGCAGGAGGCTTGTCCAGCCGTTCCATAATGCGCAGCAGCAGCAGCTCTGCCCAGCGGCGGGCGTTTTCCGCCTTCAGCAGGTCAATACGGATTTCCTCCGCCAGAAGCAGCCGCCTGGCGCTGTCGCTGCACAGGAGGAACGCGTCGCCCGCTGCTGTCTCGGCGCTGCCGTCGGTAAGGGTCATTTCGCCCCCGTGGAAGCGGCACACCTTTGCGCCGCCGCGCGACGTCCAGACCGCCTTGCCGCCGCCTATGGCAAGCGCGGCAAAGGATGACTGCCCGCCTGTCTGCTGCAGCAGCCTGCGCAGCAGGTCCTCGGGAGAGGCGTCTGCGCAGTCGGCGCAGGCTGCGGTCCATTTGGGGGCACAGCTGTCGCCGCCTTCGTCGCTCACCGCGAAAACGCCGCGCTTTTTGTCATAGCAGCTTCCCGCCGAGGCGGTGCCGCCTTTGTGGAAAAAGGCAAAAACGTCGGTCATGCCTCAGCTCTCCAGCTCCAGGCTAAGCGGATTGCTCTTGTCGCCGATGTAGACGACATCGCCGGGACGAAGAACCTCGGGAACTTGGGGCGTCAGCTTTCTGCCGTCGCTCAGGAAGGTGCCGAAGGTAGAGCCGAGATCGGTGACGGTGAATTCCTGCGACTGCGAGTCGAAGGAAACGGTGCAGTGCTTGCCGCTTACACCGGGCGTGCCGGGCTGGTAGACAATGACGCACTCCGCCGCGTTGCGGCCGACCATGACAGGCGCCAGACCGACGGGGAATTTTCTTCCGCTGTGCTGCGGCGACTGCGAGTAGATAACGCCGTTACCGGCGGACGCAGAGGGCGCTGCGGTCGCGCCGTAGTCGCCGATGGTGCTGCCTGCGTAGGGATCCGCAAAGCCGCCGTTTTCGGGATAAGCTCCCTCGCCGAACATGTTGGCTCCGTCAGAGGAAGCGGGCGGCAGCGCCGCGTTTGCTTTTTTCTTTTTGGCGTTTTTCAGAATGAGAATCAGCGCGACAACGCATCCGCCGCCGACTACGAGCACAATGCCGACGATGATCAGAACGATCATCAGCACATTCATCTTGCCTGCTTCCATGTAACCGATGTTGTTTTTGTCGAGGAAGGTAATCAGCTCGCTGGTGTTGATAGCGTAGTAGTCCGCTTCGACCTGACCCTCGTAGGGGCTGTTGGATTCAACGTTGGTGTTGATGCCCAGCACATCGCCCGCCTCGTTTACGAGCGGACCGCCGGAGTTGCCGTGCTGGATGGTGGCGTCGATGGCGATTCTGTCAACGCCCTTGCCTTCGTTGGTGACGAACTTGTTGATAACGCCCTTGTGGACGGTCGCGTCCTCAACGCCGTATTTGCTGGCGCTGGTGAAATTATTGTCCGCGTTGCCGGGGAAGCCGATGGTGTAAACGGTTTCGCCGACCATGGAGGGGTCGGGGGTCCTCAGCTTCAGCGCGTGTCTTTTGGTGGTGGGGTTTTTCAGCTTGAGCACCGCGAGGTCAACCTTGTTGACGTCGCCGTTGCAGTCTACATACGCGATGTCGTAATCATCCTTTGAGTAGTACACTCTCAGCTCGCAGCTGGGCGCGCCGACAATGATGGGATAGGTGTTTTGATACATCTGACCGGTGTTGTAAACAAAGGTTTCGCCCTCGTTTGCCTTCAGGTAGGATTCAATGACATGGCAGTTGGTGACAATGCGGGTGGGCGCTTCCTTTTTTTCGCCGATAAAGAAGCCGGAGCCGCCCGAGAACTCGATGTCGCCAAGGTGTTTTACCTCTTCGACCTGCTCTCCGTCGGTAATGTATATTCCCGCATTTTTCAGATAGAAAACGATGGCGACAACGCCCGATTTGACGCTGTTGTCAAACGCCTGGGCGCTCAGTGTTGGTATGCCGACCGCGCAGACGGTGATCATCATAACGGCAAGAGCAGCCGCCAGTACTCTCTTGAATTTTGATTTCATGTTCTTACCTCTTTCCTTTATTGATTGTACCCTATCACAAGGGCTGTATAATTATCCTGATGCGGACGCGCGTATGCCTCAATACGCTGCTCAATGTTGCTGCACATCTTTTGTACGGTGGGAGCCATCATCGCCTCGATAAGCGTTGTCTGGCTCAGCACGCCGCCCACGCCGTCGGAGCAGGCAAGCAGAATGTCGCCGTCCCGCAGGGGGAGCGGGTCGGTGGTGCCGTCCACCGCCAGTGTGTAGCCCGTCAGCCCGAGAAATCCCGTCAGCGCTGCCGCCTCCGCGTGATTTCTGCCGGTTGAAGGATCGAGCTGTCCGTTCCGGATAGCCTCCAGATATTTGAGATGCGCCATATTGTGTACCGTGTTCAGGCGCAGCAGCTTGCTGTCGCGCAGCAGATAGAGAAAGCTGTCGCCCGTTGAGGCGAAAAACAGCTGCCCCTGATAAATTATGCCGACCACCGCCGTGCTGCCGCCGTTGCCGCCGAGCAGCGCCGCTACCTTATCGGAAGCGATGTGAAAGCTCTGCTTCAGTTGCTGCGACAGGTTGCCCTGACGGTTCATGGCGATAAAGCTTTCGCGGAAGCTTTTAACGGCGGTCTCGCTTGCCAGCTTGCCGTCACGCATACCGCCCATGCCGTCGCATACGCAGAACATCATGCCACGCTCCGTGTAACGCTTTTCGTCAAGCGCGTTCGCAAAGGCAAAGGCGTCCTCCTGACGGGACCGCGCGCCGATGCCCTGAATGTTGGCAACCTGAATGCGCTGCCTGCCCGGCTGTCTGCGCGCCGCGGAGTCCTTACGGCGGAACAGCCGCTTTAACCACCCGAACATACTATGCTTCCGCGGGAGCGTCCCAGCGGAAGCTGTCGCCGCAGAGGGCGACGAAGATATACTCGCAGCCGCCGAGCACCAGACGGTCGCCGCTGCTCAGCGCGACGGCTTCTTCTATCTCTTTGCCGTTGTGCAGCACATGTCCCGCGGAGATGGCGCTGATGCGGCAGCGGTTGTCGTCCGTGCTGTAGGCGAGCCGCGCCCAGATGGGAAACGGCAGACCCGCTTCGTCGCGCAGACGGATGCCGGCACGCTCGCTTTTGCCGATCATGTTGAGCTTTTGATAAACGCGGAAATCCTTTCCCTTTTCCGGTCCCTCTACGCAGACCAGCCAGCCGACGATGGGCGCTGTTTCTTCCTGCTTCGGCGCGCTGACGGGCGCCTGCGCCGTTACGGGCTGCTGTGCGGCAGGGGGAGGGGTGACGGGCGCCTCAACGGGAGCCTGTTCTGCGGCGGGCGCTTGCACAGCGGCGGGCGCCTGCGGCTCCTCCTTCGGCTCGGGGGCACCGCCGGACAGACCGAAATCCCACTCCGCTTCTGTCAGGGGTTCCGCAGTGTTTGCTTCCGCTTCCAAGCCTTCAAGCGGTTGGCTTTCCTGCGGCATGACGGTGGAGCCGAAATCCAAGCCGCCGTCCTGCTGGTTGCCGAAGCCCTGCGGCATGACAGTGGAGCCGAAATCCAAGCCGCCGTCCTGCTGATTGCCGAACCCCTGCGGCATGACAGTCGCGCCGTAATCCAGACCGCCGCCCGGCTGATTGCCGAAGCCCTGCGGCATGACGGTCGCGCCGTAATCCAGACCGCCGCCCGGCTGATTGCCGAAGCCCTGCGGCATGACAGTCGCGCCGTAGTTCAGACCTGTGGCGCGGCCGACGGTGTTCCGGCAGTAGGGACATCTCGGATAAATGTCGGTATCGTAGATGTGACCGTTTTCGCATTCCTGATAAGCCAAATAATAACCTCCTTTTTTCTCCCGCAAAAAGGGCGGGAATCATCAGCATATACTATGATATTCTATTTTAGCATTATTTTCTACATTTTTCAATACAAATCATGCAAAAATAGCCAAAAATAATATTTTTTGCGCAGCAGGGGCGTTTGGCAAGCGCCCGTATGGAAATATAAACGGACACATAGAGAAAAAGGAACCAACTCCCTGCGCGGAGTCGGCTCCGTCAGGGGTTGGTTCCAAACAGCTTCGCCCTCCAGAGCGGTTCCCAGACCGAGGAACGCGCCCGAGGGGCTTTTTACCCGCAATATGGTGCCGTCGGGCGGTACGGATTTTCTCAGCGCGGTGCGCGCCAAATCCAGCGCCGCGCCGTTTTGGAAGCGCCTTGCCTGCGCGTCGCTGACCGTCAGGGCGCGGTAATCCGTGAACAGGCTTTCCGTGGGACGGAGCACCTGTTCCGCCGTGCCGCTTTCGCAGAGGGCCTTCAGCGCCTCTAAGGTTACGCAGTCGTCGAGCGTATAGCCGCAGGCAAAGGTTCTGCGCAGGGCGGTCATGACCGCGCCGCAGCCCAACGCCGTGCCGAGGTCGTCGATCAGCGTGCGCACATAGGTGCCCTTGGAGCATTCTACCGTCAGGGTGCCGCTCTGCGTCGCCTCGTCAAAGCCGGTCAGCTCCAGGCGGTACACCGTGACCCTGCGCGGCTCGCGCTCCACCTCCAGCCCCTTGCGGGCGAGGTCGTAGAGCCGCTGCCCGTTTTTCTGTACGGCGGAAAACATCGGCGGAATCTGTTCGATTTCTCCGCGGAAGCGCGGCAGCAGCGCCTCCAGCTCTCCGCGCGTCGCATGGCTTTCCGTTTCCCGTTTCACCGTTCCCCAGATGTCGAGGGTGTCGGTTTGCAGCCCGAGGCGGAACGACGCGGCGTAGGCTTTGTCATGATTCACAATTAAATCCTGCGCCTTGGTCGCGTTGCCGAGCAGCACGGGCAGCACGCCTGTGGCGTTGGGGTCGAGGGTGCCCGTGTGCCCCGTTTTGCGCTGCCCCGTCAGCTTCCGCACGACGGCGATGACGTCGAAGGACGTGAAGCCCGCGGGCTTGTCGATGACGATGACGCCGTTCATAGGAACCTTGCCGCCGCTGCCTTCAGCGTCGCCTTTGCTTCCTCCGGGGTGCCCGTTACGGTGCAGCCTGCCGCCGCCGTGTGACCGCCGCCGCCGAGGGTCTCGCAGAGCGCGGAGGCGCTGACGTTGCCGTTGGTGCGCACCGACACCTTGAACTCGTTCGGCTTCTTTTCGCGCATGGTGATGCCGATCTGCACGCCCTCAATGCAGCGGGGGATAGACGCCAGCCCCTCCAGCTCGCCGTCGGATACGCCGATGGCACGCTGGGTTTCAAGCGTGACGGTGATGATGGCGCAGCGGTCGCCGAGGCAGTATTCGATGGTGTCGTAAACCTCGCGCTCCAGGGCGATTTTCTTTTTGGTTTTGGTTTCAAACATCACCTTGTTGATGTACACGGTGTCGCAGCCGATGTCCATGATATCCGCCGCGATGCGCATGGTTTCCGATGTGGTGTTGGTGTAGCGGAAGCAGCCCGTGTCGGTGGAAATGCCCGTATACAGGCAGTTGGCGATGCCGCGCGTCCAGGTGATATCCATCAGCCTGAACAGCTTGTAGAGAATGGCGCAGTTGGCGGCGGCGGAACCCTCCACCAGCTTGAGCGGCGCGTTTACCTTGTTGGTGATGTGGTGGTCAATACATAAGTCGATTCTGCCCTCGTATTTCTCACGGTTGACGCCCAGCAGCTTTTCGTCGGCGATGTCTACGCTGACAATGGTTTCCGCCTCAAAGTCCTGCGCGACGACGCCCTCCTGCAAAAACAGGTAATCCTTGGGCACCGAGGTGGTGATGACCCTCGCCTTTTTGCCCATCTGCTGCAGCACCATGCAAAGCGCGTAGCCGCTTCCCAGCGTGTCGCCGTCGGGGTAGTCGTGGGTGAGGATTTCGTAGTTGTCGTGCTCCCGCAGAAACGCGGCAGCCTCCCTCATTTTATCAGTCATCCGTTTCCTCCTCGTCTGCGGGAATGTCGAGCGAGTTGAGAATACGGCTGATGTTGGCGCTGTATTCAATGCTGTCGGTCGCTTCGAAAAGCAGCTCGGGCACATGGCGCAGCTTGAGGCGGTGCCCCAGCTCGCGGCGGATGAAGCCCGAAGCGGATTTCAGCCCCTTGACCGCTTCGCGCGCGCGGTCAAGCCCCTCCATCGCGCTGACCTTGACGGTGCAGTAGGAGAGGTCGTTGGTGACCTCCACCCTGACGATGGACAGAAAAGCGCCCGTGACGCGAGGATCCTTCAGCTCGCGAAAAACAGCTGTCAGCTCGCGCCTGATATCTTCTGTTGTCCGTTCAATTCTGTGACTTGCCATTTATTGATCTCCAATGATGGTTTTGTAAATCGAGAGCGCAGCGAGAAGCAAAGGGTCGCTCTGCTCACAGCTCTCAGCTCTGAAATATTAGTCGCGGTATTCTTCGATGGTGTAAACCTCGAACATATCGCCTTCTCTGAGGTCGTTGAACTTTTCGAGGCCGATACCGCACTCGTAGCCCTCCTTGACCTCCTTGACAGCGTCCTTGAAGCGCTGCAGAGAACCGATGCTGTCCTCGGCAATAACGATGCCGTCGCGGATGACGCGCACGCCGCCGCCGCGCTGGATGACGCCGCTCTTGACGTAGGAGCCTGCGATGGTGCCGACGGATTTGATTTTGATGACGTTGCGGCACTCCGCCATGCCCAGCACGACCTCTCTGGTCTTGGGTGCGAGCATACCCTTCATAGCCGCTTCTATCTCGTTGATGCAGTCATAGATGACGCTGTAGAGGCGCACATCCACGCCCGCCGATTCGGCGTGAGAAGCCGCCACCGCGTCGGGACGCACGTTGAAGCCGACGATGATAGCGGAGGACGCCTCTGCGAGCATGACGTCGCTCTCGTTGATGGCGCCCACCGCGCCGTGAATGACGTTGACGCGCACTTCCTCGTTGCTGAGCTTTTCAAGCGACTGGCGCACCGCTTCCACGGAGCCCTGCACGTCTGCCTTGACGATGATCTGCAGCTCCTTCACCTCGCCCAGCTTCATCTGGTCAAAGAGGTTGTCGAGGGTGACCTTGGTCTGCGCGTTGAAGATCTCTTCCTTCTTGGCGGACTTTCTCTGCTCCACCAGCGTTCTCGCAAGGCGCTCGTCGGATACCGCGTCGAATACGTCGCCGCCTACGGGCACCTCGTCCAGACCCGTGATCTCAACGGGAACGGAGGGGCCTGCCTCCTGCACGCGCTCGCCCTTGTCGTTGGTCATGACGCGGACTCTGCCGACGGTGGTGCCGGCGATGATGGTGTCGCCCTTGTGGAGGGTGCCGTTCTGCACCAGCACGGTGGCAATGGGGCCTCTGCCCTTGTCCAGACGCGCCTCGATGACGGTGCCCTTTGCCGCGCGGTCGGGGTTCGCCTTGAGCTCCTTCATCTCGGCGACGAGGGCTACCATTTCGAGCAGGTCGTCCAGACCCTCTTTTGTCTTGGCGGAAACGGGGATGCAGGGGGTGTCGCCGCCCCACTCCTCGGGAACCAGCTCGTACTCGGTGAGCTGCTGCTTGACCTGCTCGGGATTCGCGCCCACCTTATCCATTTTATTGATCGCCACGATGACGGAAACGCCCGCCGCCTTGGCGTGGTTGATGGCTTCTACGGTCTGCGGCATAATGCCGTCGTCCGCCGCCACGACCAGAATGGCGATATCGGTGACCTGCGCGCCGCGCGCCCTCATGGTGGTGAACGCCTCGTGACCGGGGGTGTCGAGGAAGGTGATGGGCTTGCCGTCTATCTGCACGCGGTACGCGCCGATGTGCTGGGTGATGCCGCCCGCTTCGCCCGCGGTGACGTTGGCGTGACGGATGGCGTCCAGAATGGAGGTCTTGCCGTGGTCAACGTGACCCATGACCACCACAACGGGCGCTCTGCCGACGAGATTCGCCTCGTCGTCCTCGCTGTCGTCGATGAGCTTCTCCTCGATGGTGACGACGACTTCCTTTTCGATTTTGGCGTGGAACTCCATAGCGATCAGCGACGCGGTGTCGAAGTCGATGGTGTCGGTGGCGGTGACCATGGTGCCCATGAGGAACGCCTTCTTCACTACCTCGGCGACGGTCGCCTTCAGGCGCAGCGCCAGCTCGTTGACGGTGATCTCGTCGGGAATCTGCACCGTGATGGGCTTCTGCTTGCGCTCGTTCGCGATTCTTTTCAGGCGCTCCGCCTCGGTCTCGCGCTTGCCCTGCCGTCTGCCGCGCTGCTTCTGCGTGCGGTTGGAGAATTTCTGCTTCTTGGTGGTATGGTCGCGGTCGGTGCTGCGCGACTTGGAGGTGTCGCTCGCCAGATCGTCATACTTGGAATTGTAGCGCTCTACGTCAACGTTAGTGGCGCGGGTGTCGATGACCTTGCGCTTGCGCTGATGGTTGGGAGCCTCTTGCTTCTGCTCCCCGGGCTGCTGCTGTTGCTGCTGCGCGGGCTTATTGCCCCGGTTGGCGTTCGCCGCGGGCTTTGCGTCCTTCTTCTCGGCGGGCTTGCCGCTCTCGGGCTTCTTCTCCGCCTTCGGCTCCTCCCGGACGGGCTCCGCTTCGGGCTCGAGCTTGGCGTTCCTCGCCGCGAAATACGCGTTGAAGTTCTCTACGCGGTGTTCCTTGGTGATAACGTCAAACAAAACGTCCAGCTCGTTTTCCGTCAGCGTGGTCATGGTCTTTTTGTCAACGTTGCAGTGCTTCTTGAGAATCTCGGTAATCTTCTTGTTGGGCACGCCGAAATCGGCCGCCGCATCCTTAACTTTATATTTTATCATCAAATTCTCCTCTCTGAACTAGTCGTCAATCATCTGGCGCAGCTTGTCGGCAAAGCCTTTGTCCTCCACGGACAGCACCGCGCTCAGTCTGCCGAGCGCCAGGCTCAGCGGCTCCTTGCCGCGGTTGACGCACAGCATGGGTACGCCGTGCTCCTCGCATGCCCTGCGCACGCGCTTGAGGCTGTTGGGAGACGCGTCCTCGGCGTAGAGCACCAGCAGGGACTTGCCCTCCCTGACCGATGCCTCGGTGGTCTCGGCGCCGATGACAAGCTTTTTCGCCCGTCTGCATAACCCTAAAAATGACAATACTCTGTCGTTCATGTTCCCTCTATTCAGCGGAGAGCAGCTCCGCGCTCATTTGTTCATACACTTCCTCGGGTATACGGCAGCTCAGCGAGCGCTCAAAGCGGCGCGCCTTTCGCGCTTTCTTGCCCGTGAGGTCGAGCGACACCGCGCCGCCGGCGATGACGTTGCCGTCTGCGTCCTTTTCGTCGGGCGCCCTGACAACGCGTATCAGCTCGCGCTTAGGCTTCATTTCCCCGCAGCCCGTGCATTTTCTTAACGGTATCTTTTTCATATATTATTCTTCCGCCGCTGCCTGTTCGACGTCGGACTCGGTTTCCGTCTCAGGTTCAATTTCAGGCTCCGTCTCGGGCTCCGTCTCGGGTTCAATCTCAGGCTCCGTTTCAGGCTCGGTTTCGGACTCGGCTTCGGGTGCGGACTTGGGCTCTTCCTCCTCGTCCTCGCCGTAGAAGCCGCTTTCGGGACGGATGTCGATGCGCCAGCCGGTGAGTCTTGCCGCCAGACGGGCGTTCTGACCCTTGTTGCCGATGGCGAGGGAAAGCTGGTCGTCGGGCACGGTCGCCTTGCAGCTCTTGGTTTCCTCGTCCGTGATGTCCACCTTGATGACGCTCGCGGGGGAGAGCGCGGCGGAGATATATTTCTGCGGGTCGTCGTTGTATTCGATGATATCTATTTTCTCGCCGCCCAGCTCGCTGACGATCGCGTTGACGCGCGCGCCCTTGGGACCGATGCAGGCGCCGATGGCGTCGATGTCGGGGTTGTTGCTGAGCACCGCCATCTTGGTGCGCGAGCCTGCCTCGCGGGAGACCGACTTGATTTCTACGATGCCGTCAAAGATTTCGGGCACCTCTTTCTCAAACAGGCGGCGTACAAAGCCGGGGTGCGAGCGGGAGATAATGGCGTGGGGACCTCTTTCGTTGTCCTTGACGTCGGCGATATACACCTTGACCATGTCGCCCTCGTGCAGGGCGTCAATGCCGACCTGCTCCACCTTGGGGAGCATGGCGGTGCTTTTGCCGATGCGGATGGTGGCGGCGCCTGATTTCATGTCGATGCGTTCCACGGTGGCAGTGACGATTTCGCCCAGCTTGCTCTGGAACTCGATCAGGCTGACGCCCTTCTCGCCGGCGCGGATGCCCTGGCGGATGACGTTTCTCGCGGAGGAAACGGCGATTCTGCCCAGACGCTTGGGGTCGAGGGGCACTTCGATTTCCTCGCCGATTTCGTATTTTCTTCTCTTGTTGATCTGCGCCGCTTCCTCGACGGTGACCTCAAAGTTGGGGTCCATCACCTCGTCCACGACGGTTTTGACCAGGCGGACGTCAAAGGTGTTGCGCTCGGGGTCCGCCTTGAAAATGACGTTCTCGTTGCCGCCGTAGTAGCTTTTGCAGGCGATCTCTATAGCCTTTTGTATTTGGCGGAGCATGTAATCCATAGGAATTTCTTTTTCCTTTTCAAACATCCTCAGCGCCTCAAACAATTCCTTGTTATTCATTTTTCCAACCAATTCCTTTCTGTATCTTCGGTGCTGTGCGGAGTTTTTTGAGTGTGGAGCTTTTTGAGTTTGGAGTGCGGAGTGAAGGGTCGCTTCGCTCCGGTTGATACTGCTTCCGTTTATTGCCGGCACTCTTAACTCCGGTTCATCAACTCTTCCATATACGCATAACGCATAACGCCCGGCTCTGACGCTCAACGTTAATCAAAATCGTCCAGCTTGACCCAGACGGCGTCTTTTTTGTTGAAGGTGAGTTCGTTTTCTCCGCCGTGGTCGGCTACGGTCACCGCGCCGTCCGCGTACGCCTTGAGAACGCCGTCGAACTCTCTGCCGATGCCCTCGACCGGGCGCAGCATTTTTACCATGACGTCGGCGCCGATGAACTGCGCAAAGTGCTCGTCGCGCACCAGCTCGCGCTCAACACCCGGAGAACACACCTCCAGGCAGTAAGCGTTCTCGATGGGATCCAGCTCGTCGAGCGGGTCGTTGATCGCGCGCGAGACCGCCTCGCAGTCGTCGATCCCGACACCGCCGGGCTTATCGATGTAGATACGCAAAAACCAGTCCGCGCCCTCCTTGACATAGCGCACGTCCCAGAGCGCCAGCCCCAGATCATTCACGATCGGCTCGCACAGCGCCCATACCTTGGCGACGGTCACGCCGCCCTTGCTTTTTGCCAACATTATCCCCCCTTGTCGCTATAACGAAAGGAGCGGGTTGCTTGCCCACTCCTTTAGTTTCCAGTATTTACATTGGTATTATAACACGCAGTTTGAAAAAAATCAAGTAGTAATTGCGATTTGTTCATTCAAATCCGGCGTTCATGCGAAAAAAACGCTTGCCCTGCCGTAGAGGCGGATCATCAGATCACGACTTCCTCTTCGATTTCGTTTTCTTTTTTGAAAT
>ONEN01000110.1 GCA_900316815.1 uncultured Eubacteriales bacterium
AGTCTTCCCATCGGCATCAGCTTCTACACCTTCCAAACCATGAGCTATGTCATCGACGTCTACCGCGACGACGCGCCGCCCTCCAGGAGCCTTATCAACTTCGGCACCTATGTGGCGCTCTTCCCGCAGCTGATTGCGGGTCCCATCGTCCGCTACCGCGATGTGGCGGAGCAGCTCATTCACCGCCGCGAGACGTTTGCAATGTTTACCAAGGGCGTCAAGCTCTTCTGCGTGGGGCTTGCCAAAAAGGTGCTCATCGCCAATCAGATGGGCGTGCTCACCTCCGCCGTGCTGGCGGACGAGCATAACGGCATACTGGGCGTATGGGTCGGTCTGCTGGGCTATGCGTTCCAGATCTATTTCGACTTCTCCGGCTATTCCGATATGGCGTGCGGTCTGGGCAATATGCTCGGCTTTGAGTTCCTCAAGAACTTTAATTATCCCTATATCTCTACCTCCATCACCGACTTCTGGAGACGCTGGCATATCTCGCTCTCCACTTGGTTCAAGGAGTATGTCTACATTCCCCTCGGCGGCAACCGCAAGGGCGTCGGCAGACAGATCATCAACCTGCTGATCGTCTGGGGTCTTACGGGCCTGTGGCACGGCGCCGCCTACAACTTCATCCTCTGGGGTCTGTATTACGGCGGTATGCTCATTCTCGAGAAATTTGTGCTCAAACGCTTTCTCGATAAGCTTCCCGCGCCGCTGCTGCACGTTTACACCATGGTTCTGGTGCTTATCGGCTGGGGTATCTTCTATTTCACCGATACCAACCAGCTCCTCACCTTCCTGGCGCACCTGTTCGATTTCTCGAGAGGCGAAAGTTTATCTGGATTGCGGAAACCCTGTTCTGCGCGGCTGTGCTGTTCTTCTGCACCGCGGGACTGGTAAGCTCGAGCTACAATCCGTTCCTCTATTTCCGTTTCTGACAAGCAGATAGGTGACACGTATGAAACATTATGCTGACAATAAAAACAAAGAGCCGCGTTATGCCGCCAAGGCAAACGCGGGCGGCAAGCGCTATGCGAAGGAGGCAAAGCCCGGCATATCGCTCCCCAAGCTCAGCTTCTTCGGCAATAAGGCCGCAGGCAGGCACGGTGCGCAGCAGGAAGAGCCTGCCGCCGAGCACTATGTAGAGCGCCATGCCGCTAAACCCGCTCAGGAGCCCGCAGAACGGCTTGAAGAGCAGGGGGAGAAGAGTACCAGGCAAAAGCCGAAAAAAATCACACGCAAGCCGATAGAGCGCCCTGCGGCGAAAGCCGAAGAGCCTGCCGCCAGGCACGCGGCGCCCGAAGCGAAAGCCGGGGAGCATGCCGCCAAGCACGAAGCGCCCGCAGAGGATAAGCCCGCCGCGCCCAAGAGAACAGCGCCGACGTTTGACGACGGTGTGGTGGATATCATGTCGTCCTCGTCCTCGTCGCTCGCCGACGGCAAGACGCGCGTGTTCCCGCTCCGCTCAAAGGAGTCGTCGACGGAGTTCCATTACAGGCGGCCGCGCACGGACTGTCCTGCCACGCCCACCGCGCCCGTACCCGCAATGAAGGCAGGCTATGCGCCCGCGTTCCTGTTCGGCGCGTTTGTCGTGGTGATGGCGCTCTGGTTCATCTTCGCGCCCAAGGCGGGCTACAGCCCCACCGAGAAGCGCGTTCTCTCCAAGTTCCCCAAGACGACAACGGAGACGGTATTCAGCGGACAGTTCGGCAAAGAGTTTGAAACCTACTTTGCCGACCATTTCCCGATGCGCAACCTCTGGGTAGGCGCGGACTCCTATCTGACGCTTGCCGAGGGCAACAACGGCGCCAACGGCGTTTACAAGGGCGGAGACGGATATTTGATCAACAAGCCTGTTTCGCAGGAGAATCAGATCGTCAACAACCTGCGTATGCTCTCCGACTTCAAGCAGGAAGTGGGGGACGTGTCCATGACGGTGATGTTTGTTCCGTCTACGGGCTATGTATGCAGCGACAAGCTGCCGCTGGTTCACGAGACCTATCATGACGATGAGTATTTTGACTATGCCAACGCCTGGATGACCGAGTTCGGCATCAAGTTCCTTGATTTGCGCGAGCCGATCAAGAAGGCGTACCGCAGCGGTACGCAGGTATATTATAAGACCGACCATCACTGGACGACGGCGGGCGCGTATGTTGCCTACCGCGAATACTGCAAGAATTTCGGTCTTGTCACGAAGCCCGAGGAGGGTTTTGAGGTGGAGCGTTTGAAGAAGTTCTACGGCACCACCTACGCCAAGAGCGGCTTATGGTTCACGCAGCCCGACACGATCGAGCTGTGGAAGAATCCGAACAACGAAGAGCAGGATATCCACGTAGAGATCACCGACGGCGGCAAGGTGGTCAAGTCGCAGAATTCGATGTATTTCTACAGCCACGCCACCGAGGACGACAAGTACCCCGTATTCCTCGACGGCAACCATGAAAAGACGGTCATCACCAATCAGAACGCGAGTAAGGGCACGGTGCTTGTCATCAAGGACAGCTTCTCGCACTGCTTTGCGCCGTTCCTGTCGGAGAGCTTCATTGTCAGGAACGAGAAGCCCGAGCAGATTCTTGTTCTCTACGGTATGGACAATTTTCTGGAGGACACCGACCTGGGACACCTCTGGGGCTAACCTCTTACTTCTCACGCGTGCGCCGAGGGCGCTTTACCCGCGCGACTAACGTTTGTCAGCAACTTAACCGTTTGCTCCCACCTTCAGACGCCCCGTTAGCTAAACGTTTTGCAAAATGCATTTTGTCAAAAGGGGCACTGACCGCAGCGGCACGCTGCCGTGCGCCGAGGGCGCTTTACCCGCGCAACTAACGTTTGTCAGCAACTTAACCGTTTGCTCCCGCGTTCAGACGCCCCGTTAGCTAAACGTTTTGCAAAATGCATTTTGTCAAAAGGGGCACTGACCGGCGCGGTACGCGCCCGCGTGATGAAAGGATAATAAAAAAACAGGTCGGGAAGACAGGTTGATGAAAACAAACCTATCTTCCCGACTTTCTTATCTGTCAATCATTTCTGCGTGAATAGGCTATTGTAGCAGATGTAGCAGGTAAAATCATTAAATATATATTAAGAGAATATCCATAGAAATAAACATATTTACTTGCTACACCTGCTACACACGCCCGCGCGCCGCAGGCGCTTTACCCGCGCTGGCAACGTTTAGCAAAAACTTAACCTTCATGCCCGCAATATGACGCCCCGTTAGCCAAACGTTTTGCAAAATGCATTTTGTCAAAAGGGGCACTGACAGCAGCGGCACGCTGCCGCGCAAGCGACGTTTAGCAAAAACTAAACCGCTCACTCACGCGTTATTGCGCGGCGTTTAGAGAAGGCTTTGCTATATGCACTCCATCCAAAGCCGCACCGGGTGCAGCGTCACGCTGCCAGAAAAGCCGTTGGAGGGAATCCAACGGCTTGTTTGGTTGAAATTGTGTTGAAATTGTGTGGCGCCGATTAGCAGAAGAAGACGTCCATTTCGCCTTCCTGACCATCAGCAACGAAGTAAGCCTTGCTCTCGTCGGGCTTGAGGTAAACGGAGATTTCCTTGGCATCCTTGCCATAGGTCGCCTTAACATTGGCAACAACCTCGTCGATAGAAACCTGAACACCGCCGTACTCAACAAAGAAGTTAACCTTAGCTTCCGCGGGCTTCTCGGGCTTCTCGGGCTTCTCGGGCTTCTTGGGCGCTACCTTCTTGGGAGCGACCTTCTTAGCGGGAGCAGCTTTCTTTGCGGGGGCAGCTTTCTTTTCCTCAACGGTCTCAACGACAGCCTCGGTTGCCTTCGCAGCGGCCTTCGCTACCTTTTCTGTTGCCTTTGTTGTTTCTTTCTCCGCTGCAGCAGCAGCTTTTTTTGTTCTTGGCATCAAAAATCCCTCTTTTCAGTTATTCTAAATTCCTTTGATTTGAATTGTTTTTCTTGCCTGCACGCATATTATAACCGCTATAAAATTGTTTGTCAATCGGTACAAATTATTTTTGTCGCTTAGTACATAATTAAAGAAAAACTCAATTTTGCTTGGTTAATTTTAACAATATATTTTGACGGTTTTTGTCAATATTACAGTATTGACAGTCTGCCCTTCTTACTTTATTGCATTAATGGACGGGGTATGTTACAATGAATAAATAAGGGGGGATTTGATGTTTTTGGAAAATTTCGTATTGATCGCGCAGCAGGTGCTGGTGCTGTTCATTTTGATTGCGGTCGGCTTCGCCTGCGGCAAGGCGGGCGTTATCACCGAGCACGCTTCCAAAAAAATGACGGACATCGTGCTCTATATCGTGACGCCCTGCGTCATGGTGAACGCGTTCCAGCGTGAGTTTACCTTTGATTTGCTCGGGCAGGTGTTTCTCGCCGCGGGTGTCGCGCCGGCTATTCTCATCGGCTCTATTTTGCTCACCAAGCTGGTGTTCCATGATAAGGACATCGCGCGCCGCAAGGTGCTTCAGTTTTCGGTTATCTTTTCCAACTGCGGCTTTATGTCGCTGCCGCTCCAGAAGGAGCTGCTCGGCGACGAGGGCATGTTCTTCGGCTCGATTTTCGTGGCGATTTTCAACGTCGTGGTGTGGACATACGGACTGGTGGATATGAGCGGCGACAAAAAGGTGCTCTCGCTGAAAAAGCTGGCGCTTAATCCGGGTATCATCGGCTTTGTGGCGGGTATGATCGTTTTTGTATTCGGTCTGCAGCTGCCTGTCTTTGTGTCGCAGCCGATCCGCCATCTGGCAAACCTCAATACGCCGCTGCCTATGCTGATTATCGGCTACTATCTCACCAACGCCAAATTCAAGCAGGCGTTCACCGACTTGGGCGCGTATATCGCCATGGCGCTCCGCCTGCTCGTTATTCCCGTGGCGGTGCTCTTCGCAATGGCGCCGTTCGGTCTGAACCGCGATATGATCATCGCCTTTGTCATTGCCTGTTCCGCGCCTACGGCGGCAACCACGACCATGTTTGCCGCGAAATTTGACCGCGACGTAGAGCTGTCTGTCGGCGTCGTGGCGGCGTCAACGCTGCTGTCTATCATCACCATGCCCCTGGCAGTCAGCCTGGCTTATACGGTTCTGCCCGCTTGATAAACACCCATTCTGCCTGCGCCTGAAATACGGCGCGGGCGCGCAACGCAAAGGAGGTCACCGTGCCTAAAAGTACCCGACAAAAGCAGAAGCTGCTTTATCTGCAGCGGATCATGCTTGAAAAAACAGACGAAGACCACGCCCTCACCATCAGTGAGATCAAGGCGCTGCTGGCGGAATATGACATTCGCACCGAGCGCAAGGCGCTGTATGATGATTTGCAGATACTGGAATCCTACGGGCTGGATATCTGCCGCACACGCACCAACACGGTACGCTACTTTGTGGGAAGCCGCGATTTTGAGGTGCCTGAGCTGAAGCTGCTGGTGGACGCCATACAAAGCTCCAAGTTCATCACCCACAGCAAGAGCCTGCGGCTGATCAAAAAGCTGGAGGGGCTGCTGAGCGAAAACCAGGGCAAGCAGCTGCAGCGCGAGGTGGTGGTGACCAACCGCGTCAAGGCGTTAAACGAACAGATTTATTATAACGTGGACGAGCTGTACAACGCCATTGCGCAGAACAGGAAAATATCCTTCCGCTATATGAAGTGGGCGGTGGATTTTTCGGGAAGGCAGAAGATAATCAGGGTAGAGCGCCATCCGGGAAAAAACTATATCATATCACCCTTTACCCTCTGCTGGGACGACGAGAATTATTATCTGGTGGGCTATGACGCGGAAGCGGAAAAAATCAAGCATTTCCGGGTTGACAAGATGGAAAAAATCTGTATAATTAATTGCGGACGCGATGGTATGGAGGTTTTTGAAAGGTTCAATCCTGCGCATTATGCCAAGAGCGTTTTTTCTATGTTCGGCGGTGAGGAATGTGAGGTAAAACTGAGCGTTTCCAACGATTTGATCGGAGTTATCGTCGATCGCTTCGGCTCCGACGTGTATATCTTCAGAGAGTCGGATGATACTTTTATTATAAATGTTAGGGTTATTTTGAGCCCGCAGTTCTATGCGTGGCTTTTCGGGTTAGGTTCGAAAGTAAGGGTGCTTTCACCTGAAAAGGTGAAAGTTGATTATAAAGCAAAAATTCAGGAATTAAGTGCGCTGTATTAATGTCATTTGAATTTTATTGGGTAATATTTTGCCTTTTTCACAAAAAAATATTGACATTTTAACAAATTGATGTTACAATGTTGTTGTAAGACAGGTGAGGTATCTATATCTGGATTCAGGGGGCGTTTTATAGTAAAACTTAATAGAAAAGGGGTGTAAAGATGGGCTTGGAATTAATGCACTCTACCTCTGCGTCTAATTCCGTGTTCCGTGTCGTTTGTGGGGAGATGGTTCTCAGTGAAAAACAGAACCTGCACAACGAAGCGGTTTTCGGATTTGTACGCTCAGGCAGCTTGGGCATCAGCATCGACGACCAGCATGCCGTGCTCTCGGAAAACGACTTGTATTTCATTTCTCCGAACCGCAAGTACCGTTTCCGCGACCACAAGGACGCGGTTGTTGATGTTATCAGTCTGAACTTCTCCAACGCAACGGCGGTAAGTCAGGACTATATTCCGCAGAGCATCATTCGCGCACTTGTGAACGGGAACTGTTCGTCGTTTGCAAAAGTATCCCCGGGCGAAAGCAGCTATTCGTTTATCAGCAGCGCGTTTGCGGATGTCAGGGAGGCAGAAATCGAAAAGCCGGAGTATTTTCAGCTGAATGTTTACAGCAAAATGTATGGCATGTTCTACGAGCTTTTCTCCAACAAGTACATCAAGATTTTGGATGTTGAGATGAGAAGCAAAAAATATCGCGCGCTGCTTCGTGTGACGCATTATATTGACGAGCACTACAGCGAGGGCGTGTCGCTGGAAGAGGTTGCGGAAGCAACCGGAATCAGCCGCTATTATGTTTCTCACTTGTTTAAGGAGCTGATGGACAATACCTTTGTCGGCTATGTTAACGAGCTGAGACTTAACCATGCGGCAATGTTGTTGGTAACTACCGACAGTCCCATTATCGAAATTGCCTCGAAATCCGGATTTAATAATCTCTCTAACTTCAACAGAGCTTTTAAAATGTATTTCGGCAAAACTCCTTCTTCTTACAGAAAAAGCTGATTAAAAGCGGGCGCCGTGTTTTCACGGCGCTCCATTTTTACGCACAGCAAAAGGTCGGGCAGAAACCCGACCTTTTTTATCTTTTATAGGTTATTGTTTCGAGAACGCGGGACTGACTTGAGTCAAATTTGACTTTTAATCTGCCGTCTTGGAGCAGCTCGGCTTTGGCTAATTTTCCTTGTTCGGCATTCACGGAATATGATTGCTGACCGATAACGGCATTGATCGTTTTCGCAGTCAGCTCGATCTCGTTATCGCTGACGGTGTATGTTCCCTTTACTTCACTTGAGCCGTTTATGCCCGAATTGATCACTTCCTGAGTGAAGGTGAACTCGCCCCCGTGAAAAATCATCTTGGAATCCGTCATTTTGAAATCAGGGGTAACCGTATAGTCTGCCCATGTAGTGTAGTTGTCCATTTCCCAGGTTCCCGCAATATCAATGTCCTCGATTGAGGATTCGGTCTTGGACTCGGTCTTAGACTCGTCCTTCGATTCGGTCTTGGACTCATCCTTCGATTCGCTCTTGGATTCATCCTTCGATTCGCTCTTGGATTCATCCTTAGACTCTGCATTTGATTCCGCTTTTGAGCTTGAGTCCGAGGCTGAGCTTGAGCTGCTGCCGCAGGCTGAAAGGCTGACGGCGAAAGCCGCTGCGATCAAGATTGCGATTATTTTTTTCATGGTAATTCTCCTTTACTTTCTTGTCATAGTTACGGTTTTTATTACGCTCTCGGGGTTAAGCTGATCAAAGACGATTTTGTTTTCATCCTCGATGTGACCCTTGGTCGTGATTTCCTTTGTTAATGTGCTTAACTGCCCGTTTACCGTGGATTTTGCGTTTTTGGTGACGCAGGTGATGTTTTTTTCGTCAATGGAATAAGTTCCGTTGTATTCGACCGTTCCTTTTTGAGACTGGCCGTTGTAATCCATATCGATCGTTACGGTAAGCAA